>NZ_BADB01000040.1:0-22993 GCF_000333415.1 Microbacterium sp. B24
CGGCCGGCGATGGGACAGCAGGGAGATGGGGCTGATCCGCGACGCGGACGCTCCGGTGCTGACCGGCGCAGAACTCGAGGCGATGAGCCAGGAGCAGCTGAAGGGCGTGGTGCAGGAGGTCGACGTCTTCGCCCGCACCAGTCCGGAGCACAAGATCCGCATCGTGCGCGCACTGCAGGCGCACGGCGAGGTCGTCGCGATGACCGGCGACGGTGTGAACGACGCGCCCGCGCTCACCCGGGCCGACGTCGGCATCGCCATGGGCATCAAGGGCACCGAGGCGACGAAGGAGGCGGCCGAGATCGTCCTGGCCGACGACAACTTCGCGACGATCCGCAGCGCGATCGCCGAGGGACGGCGGATCTACGACAATCTCCGCAAGTCGGTCGTCTTCCTGCTGCCGACCAACGGTGCGCAGTCGCTCGTGATCCTGGTGGCGGTCGTCTTCGGCCTCACGCTGCCGCTCACACCCGTGCAGGTGCTGTGGGTCAACATGGTCACGGCCATCACCCTCTCGCTTGCGCTGGCCTACGAGCCCGCCGAACGGGGCATCATGAACCGACCACCGCGGCCGACCGGCGGATCCATCGTCTCGATGCGTGAGCTCGGCTTCATCCTAGCCGTCTCGGTGCTCATCGGCGGTGCCACCCTCGCGGTCTTCGGCCTTGCGCTCGCCCGCGGCGCCGACATCGGCGTTGCCCGCACGGAGGCGGTTTCCACGCTCGCCTTCGCCCAGCTCGCCTTCCTGCTGAACTGTCGATTCCTGGGACGCTCGAGCCTCACGATCGACGTCTTGCGCGGCAACCCGGTCATCTGGTGGTCCGCGATGGCGCTCGTGGCTCTGCAGCTGCTGTACACCTACGTGCCGTTCCTGAACGAGCTGTTCGGTTCGGAGCCCCTCGACGGCCTCGGCTGGATCATCCCGATCGCCGCAGCCGTCGCCGTGTTCCTCGCGGTAGAGGTGTTCAAGGCGCTGCGCAGCCGCCCGATTCTCAATGCGAATGCATAGGAAAACGCAGGGGTCTGGTCCGAGCGCGCCGCTAGCGTGAAAAGCGCCACCGCGATGCGCCCCCCGCATCTGAAGCGGCAGGGCACGACAGAAGGAGGACCATCATGATCCGCACCACCGCCGTACCCCGTTCCGTCCGCACCGGCGCTGCTGCCGCCTCGGTGTTCGGAATGATCGCCCTCGCGGGCTGCTCGGCCACCACGACGAGCACCGCGTCGCCGTCTACCGCCCCCGCCGACGAGTCCACCCCCTCGACGGCGTCCTCGGCTCCTGCCACCGGCAGCACCGGGGCCGCCGCCTCCGGCAGCGTGTACAAGGACGGCACCTACTCGGCCGACGGTTCGTACGCGACCCCCGAGTCGGTCGAGACCATCTCGGTGACGGTCACGCTCGCCGACGACGTCATCACCGACGTGCAGGTCAGCGGAAATCCGACCAAGAGCGAGTCGAAGCAGTATCAGAGCCAGTTCATCGGCGGAATCAGCTCCGAGGTCGTCGGCAAGAAGATCGAGGACATCTCGGTGTCGCGCGTCGCCGGTTCGTCGCTGACCAGCGGTGGATTCAACAAGGCGATCGAAGAGATCAAGACCGAAGCGAAGGCGTGACCGCGCCCGACGCGCCCGACTCGTCCACGCCCCCCGCTTTCCGCTGGGAGTTCGAGGCGATCGGCACGCGCTGGCGCATCGACACGGCCGTGGAGTTGTCCGCCACGGTGCGCTCCGAGGTCGGTGTTCTGATCGACGCGTTCGACCGCGCGTGGTCGCGATTTCGGCCCGATGCCGAGATCGCCGCGCTCGCGACGGCGGCAGGATCCATCCCGGCGCCCGTCGACGCGGCGCCGATGCTGGATCTGTTCCTCGCGCTGAGCGAGGCCACGGCCGAAGCCGTCAACCCGCTCATCGGCGACGCGCTCGCGCGCCGTGGCTACGACGCCCAGTACGGGCTCGTGGACCACGGCGCGCAAGCCGCTCCGGCGGGATGGTCGCAGCTGCTGACATGGGGCGGCGATCGGCTCACCCTGCGCACGCCGGCGACGATCGATGTCGGAGCGCTCGGCAAAGGGCGCCTCGTCGACCGCGTGCTGCGTCGCGTCGCGGCGCACGTGGAGGGTGCGGTGACGGTGGACGCCGGCGGCGACATCGCTCTGCGCGGCAGCGAGACGATCGCACTCGAGCACCCCTTCGACCCGACGCGCGCGATCGGGGTGTGGCGGGTGACGGACGCCGCGCTCTGCGCGTCCGCGATCCAGCGCCGCGCCTGGCCGGCCGCGGACGGCGGGGGACTGCATCACGTGCTGGACGCGCGCACCGGAGAGCCGGTGCGCACGATCGCCGCGACGTGGGTGGTCGCTGCCGACGCCATGACCGCCGATGCCGCCGCCACCGCGCTCTTCTTCGACGGCGGACCCGCGTTCGCCGACGCCCACGCCGCGGCGTGGGTGCGTATGACCACCGACGGCCGCGTGGAGTGGTCGCCCGACAGTAAGGCAGAGTTGTTCCTGTGATGAGCTCACTCACCGCGGCATGGAGTCGCACCCTGGCGGTGCTCGGTCGCGTATCGATGTACCGCCTGGTCGTTCTCGCGCTCGCCGTCCTGGCCGCGATCGCTCTCGTGCTGTCCTTCGCGGGAGCGGTCGGGCCCTCGCCGTGGGAGCTGCTGGTTACCCTCCTCGTGCTCGCGTTGGTCTGTGCCGCGACCGATGCGATCGCGCACCGCGTGCTCGGCAAGGACTGGCGGTGGGAGTCGTCGCTCGTCACCGTGCTGATCCTGCTGTTCGTCCTGCGCCCTACGGTGGAGCCGGCGGCGCTCGTGGGCATCGCCGTCGCGGGACTCGTAGCCTCGGCATCCAAGTACCTGCTGGTCTGGCAGGGACGCCACATCTTCAATCCCGCTGCGGTCGGCGCGACCGTGCTCACGGTGTTGAGCGTGTGGCTGCCGGACCTGGGCTCGTCCGCATGGTGGGTGGGTTCCCCCTTCCTCGCCGGACCCGTCATCCTGCTCGGCCTCGTCGTGCTCGTTCGCACCGAGAAGGTGCGCATCATCGCGCTCTTCCTCGTCGTCGCGGTGGCGGTCGCCTTCGTGCGCACCACGCTGCAGTACCAGCAGGCGGGGCTCGCACTCGATGCGGGGACGGTGTTCTGGAACATCCTCTGGTCGTCGCCGTTCCTGTTCCTCGGCGCTTTCATGCTCTCCGAGCCGCTGACGCTGCCCCCGCGCCGGTGGCAGCAGTTCGTGGTCGCGGCGGTGGTCGGCGTCCTCGCCGGCTGGCCCATCGACGTCGGCGACGTCAGTCTCGGTCAGGAGCGCGCGCTGCTGGTCGGCAACCTCATCGCCTTCGTCTTCGCCCTGCGTACGGCGGTGCGCCTCACCTTCCAGGAACGTGTCGCCCTCACGCCCACCGTGCGCGAGCTGTCGTTCCGGGCGGAACGGCGCTTCCGTTTCGTCGCGGGGCAGTATCTCGAGCTCGAGGTGCCGCACCCCCGCCCCGATGCGCGCGGCACGCGCCGGGAGTTCAGCATCGTCTCGGCGCCGGAGGAGCTTCCGGAGGTGCGCATCGCGCTGCGCGAAGGATCGCAGTCCAGCTACAAGAAGGCGCTCGCGCTCGTCGAGCCCGGCCAGCAGCTCGCGGTGACCGGCGTGTGGGGCGACTTCGTCCTGCCGGCGCGCGCGTCGGCGCCGGTGCTCATGGTCGCCGCCGGCATCGGCGTCACGCCCTTCGTCTCGCAGCTGCGCCACCTGCGCCTGTCGGGGGAGCAGCGTGACGTGGTGTTCGTCTACGTCGCCGCGGATGCCGAAGAGCTCGCGTTTCGCGACGAGCTCGAACACGCCCGCATTCCGGTGATCGTCTTCACTCGCACCGAGCCCGACACGCTTCCCGGGCACTGGACGTGGGCGCAGGGCGTCCGTCTGGATGCCGCGGGACTGCTGCAGATGGTGCCCGATCTCGCGTCGCGGCATGCCTACGTGTCGGGTCCGCCGCGTCTCATCGCGGATCTCGCCCCCGCCCTCGAGAAGGCTCGGACACTCACGACGGACGCCTTCTCGGGTTACTGATCGGCACCGCACCCGTGGTGCGGGGGCCGCGTGCGCCCGGTCGTCGGGGCGGTCTCGGCCTCGGTCGCGCGCAGCCCGGGTCAGGCCGGCGCGTCGGCCGCGTGCGGGGCCGCCGGGCGCGCCGGCAGTCGTACCTCGAACTCGGTGTGTCCCGGTTCGCTGTTGACGGAGATCGTGCCGTGGTGCGCGGTGACGATCGCCTTCGCGATCGACAGCCCCAGGCCGGTACCTCCGGTCTGGCGTGCGCGGGAGGTGTCGCCGCGCGCAAACCTCTCGAACAGCTCGCCGGCGACCACTGGATCAATGCCGGGACCGTTGTCGGTGACGCGCACGACGGCGTCGCCCTCCTCGACGGCGACGCTCGCGGTGACCGTCGTTCCTGCCGGCGTGTGCACGCGGGCGTTGGTGAGCAGGTTCGCCACGACCTGATGCAGACGCATCGTATCTCCGGCGACGACGACCGGTTCTTCGGCGGCATCCAGCTGCCATTCGTGTCCTGAGCCGGCGACCTGTGCGTCGGCGACACTGTCGACGACCACTCGCGTGAGGTCGACGGCGCCGTACACGAGTTCCTTGCCCTCGTCGAGTCGAGCCAGCAGCAGCAGGTCTTCGACGAGCGCCGTCATCCGCAGGGAGGCGGACTGGATGCGCTCCAGGCTCTGCTCCGACTGCTCGGCGCTGATCGCGACCTGGGCCGGTGTGGCCGCGTCGCCGGCGGCGTTCACGGTTCGCAGCGACCGCAGGGAAAGCTCGGAGTAGCCGCGGATCGCCGCCAGGGGAGTGCGCAGCTCGTGGCTGGCGTCGGCCACGAACGAGCGCATGCGCTCCTCGTTGCGTTGCCGGGCGGCCAGTGACACGTCGATGTGGTCGAGCAGAGTGTTCAGTGCCGCACCGACACGCCCGATCTCATCGCTCGCATCGGCTTCGGATGCCGGGACGCGCTCGGAGATGGTGACGTCGCCCGAGTCCAGCGGCTGCGCAGCGACGCGTGTCGCCGTGGCGGCGACGGCCCGAAGCGGCCGAAGGGAGTAGCGGATCACCACGGCGATGACGGCCGCCAGCAGCAGCAGCCCTCCGGTGGTGACGAGGGCGACGGTCGTCAGGATCTGTGCAATGGTCGTGTTCACGGTCGACACCGGCAGCCCGACCGCGATCGCGTAGGGACCGGCGCCGGTGGTGAACAGCCGGTAGGTGCCGATGTCGTCCACCGTCCCCGTCGCGGAGGGACCGGAGCCGAATGCGTTGGCGATCTCGAGCACCTGTGCGTCCGTCAGCGACTTCACGCTGTTGCCGTCGAGGTACGCCCCGTCGAAGCCGCTCGCCGACCTCACGATCAGCAGCACTCCGGGAGTTCGCACGCGCGCATCCTGCAGCACGGTGTACGCGGACTGCACGGTGCCGAAGTCCACCTTCTGCGAGAGCAGTTGCGCGCTGACACTGGCTGCCGCATCGCGTACCTGTGTGTCGAGCTGGCCGGACAGGATGTTGCCGAGCAGCGCGCTGGTGGCGACGCCGATCATCGCCAGAATCAGCGTGACCATGCCGACGACGGCCGCGATCAGTCGCGTCTGCAGGCTCCATTGCGGTCGCCGTCGGACCTTCTTCGGCGCAGGCGCTGCGCTCACTGCGGAGCTTTGATCATGTAGCCTACGCCGCGCACCGTGTGGATGAGCGGGTCACGGCCCGCGTCGATCTTCTTCCTCAGGTAGGAGATGTACAGCTCGACCACCGAGGAGCGCCCGCCGAAGTCGTAGTTCCAGACGCGGTCCAGGATCTGGGCCTTCGACACGACGCGACGCTGGTTGCGCATGAGGAAGCGCAACAGCTCGAACTCCGTCGCCGTCAGCTCGATCTCGGTGTCGCCGCGCATGACCTCATGGGAGTCCTCGTTCAGCGTCAGCTCACCGACGCGCAGGACGGGGTCGGCGCCGCCCGCTGTCGCGGTGCCGGCGCGGCGCATCAGACCGCGCAGACGCGCGACGACCTCTTCCAGGCTGAACGGTTTGGTGACGTAGTCGTCGCCGCCGGCGGTGAGGCCCGCGACGCGGTCGGCGACGGCATCCTTCGCCGTGAGGAAGAGCACCGGCACATCATTGCCGGCGTGACGCAGTCGCTGCAGCACCGACATGCCGTCGAGGTCGGGCATCATGATGTCGAGCACCATGGCGTCGGGATCGAACTCGCGCGCCTGCGCGAGCGCGTCGAACCCCGACCCCGCCGTGCGGACCTCCCAGCCCTCCATGCGCAGCGCCATCGAGAGGAGGTCCGTGAGCATCTGCTCGTCGTCGACGACGAGGACGCGAAGGGCCGACCCGTCTGGGCGGTGCAGGACAGGGGAGGCGGCGAGAGCGGTCATGGCTCCATTGTGCTGCCGGTGCTGTGAAGAACCTATGCGCCGCGCTATGAGCCCGCTGTGGATTGCAGCAGGCTCTGCCGAGTGGCTCATAGACACTTCCTCAGTCGCCCTTCGATCGCGCATCGAAACCGCTCGTACGTTCGTCGCGTCGGCGCACCGAGCACCCGGGCTCGCTCGCCAGAAGGAGACGCGATGTATTGGACGTATCTGCGCCGTGAGCTGTCCGGTCGAAAGAAGCAGACCACGATCGTGGCGATCGGCCTGGCCGTCGCGGTCGCGCTGGTCATCATGGTCAACGCGCTGTCCGCGGGCGTGCGCGACGCCCAGTCGGAGGCCCTGGCCTCGGTATACGGCGTCGGCACCGACCTCACCGTCACCGGCGCACAGGCCCAGCCCGGCTCGAACACGCGCGGTGGTCGCTTCGACTTCGAAGGCGGCGGCGGACAGACCGGCGCGGACGGGACGACCACCCTCAACCAGTCGCGCCTGGTCACCGGGTTCGGTCGCAGCACGCTGGACGCGTCGGTGCTCGATACGGTGCGCGCCGTCGACGGGGTGTCCGAGGCGACCGCTGCTCTCAGCCTCACGAACATGACCTTCAGCGGCTCGCTGCCGCAGCGCCAGTCCGGCACCGCTGAGGGCGGCGCGCAGACCGCGCCGCAAGAGGGCGAGGGCAGCCGCGGTCAGGGCGGCGAGGGCGGTGGCGGGGGATTCCAGGGGGGCTCCTTCGGCGTGGATTCCTTCAGCGTGCTCGGCGTCGACCCGGGCGCCACCGCCGCGGGGCCGTTGACGGCTGCCACCGTGAGCGGCGGACGCGCGCTCACCTCTTCTGACGCGGGTACGGACGTCGCCGTGGTCGACGCGACCTACGCGGCCAGTGCCTCTCTCGCCGTGGGCGGCACCATCGATGTGGCGGGGACGCCGTTCCAGATCGTCGGGATCGTCGCGTCCGCGTCCTCGTCCGCCGACACCGCCGCCAACGTCTACATTCCGCTCGATGTCGCACAGAAGCTCTCCGGCGCGGGCGACGTCGTCTCCACGGTATACGTGCAGGCCAGCTCGAGCGATCGCATCGCCGCGATCCAGTCCGCGCTCAAGGCCGCCCTCCCCACGGCGACCGTCAGCTCGCAGTCGGACCTTGCCTCGACCGTCTCGGGCTCGCTCGCGAGCGCGAGCTCGCTGATCACGAACCTGGGCACGTGGCTGTCGATCATCGTCCTCGTGGTGGCCGTCGCTCTCGCGGTCCTTTTCACGATCTCGGGTATCTCCCGACGCACCCGTGAGCTGGGCACGCTGAAGGCCATCGGGTGGTCCAACGCGCGTGTGGTCGGCCAGGTGGCGGGGGAGTCCGTGGTCCAGGCCCTCATCGGCGGTGTCATCGGCGTGGCGCTCGGCCTCATCGGCGCGCTGATCATCAACATCATCGCCCCGACGGTGTCGGCCTCCGCGGCCGCGACCGCCGGCCGAGGTCCGGGCGGGGGTGGTCGCGGCGGGGGAAGCGGGTTCGGCGGTCAGCTGGCGCAGACGACAACAGAGATCGCCCTGCACGCGCCGCTGTCGCTCTGGATCGTCGGGCTCGCTCTCGTGCTCGCCGTCCTCGGCGGACTGATCGCCGGCGTGTTCGGTGGCTGGCGTGCCGCCCGTCTCAGCCCCGCAGAAGCACTACGGGCGGTCTCGTGAGCACCCCGGCCGCCCCCACCGACATCCACCATCTCGAAGGAATGACCGACATGACCGTGATCGATGACACCATCGCTACCGCTGCGCCGACCGCGGCGGGAGCGGCCTATCGCTTGACGTCCGTGACGAAGACCTACCGTCAGAAGGGCAGGGAGGTGAAGGCCTTGACGGGGGTCGACCTGCAGATCGAGGCAGGAGAGTTCGCGACGATCCAGGGTCCCACGGGTGGGGGCAAGTCGACCCTGCTTCAGATGCTCGGCGCGCTCGACGTCCCGACCAGCGGATCGGTGCTGCTCGGCGACACCGATCTCGCGGCGGCATCCGCGACGGACCTGCAGAAGGTGCGCGCGCACGAGATCGGCTTCGTGTTCCAGGCCTTCAATCTCATTCCCACGCTCACCGCGGCGGAGAACGTCGCCATGGGGTTGGAACCGCTGCGTCTGGACGGTGCCGACCGTCACACCCGTGTCGAGGAGGCGCTCGCGCACGTCGGCCTCTCCGATCGCGGCAGCCACCGTCCGGGGGAGCTCTCCGGCGGGCAGCAGCAGCGGGTGGCGATCGCGCGGGCCATCGCCAAGCGCCCGCGCGTGCTGCTGGCGGATGAGCCGACGGGGAATCTGGATGAGTCGATGCGCGACGAGATCCTTGTGGTGCTCGAACGTCTCTCCGCCGAGGGGCTGACCCTCGTCGTCGTCACCCATGACTCGGCCGTCGCGCGCCGCGCCCGTCGCCGGCTGCGGCTCGACAAGGGCGCCGTCACCGACATCACGGCATGAGAGCGGTGAGGAGCGGGGCCGCCCGGCGGGCCTAGGGTTGCTCTCATGGCTCAGCCCCAGTGCGTCGTCTACGACGGCGGCATCGCCCACCCCACCGACGCGGCACCGGCCGACGCGCTCGCCGAGGCGCGTCGGCGGGGCGGAATGCTCTGGGTCGGGCTGACCTCCCCGAGCGACGAGGAGGTGAGCGCGCTCGCCGAGGTGCTCCAGCTGGAGCGGCTCGGCGTCGCGACGGCGCTGCGCACCCATCAGCGTTCGAAGCTCGAGCGCTTCGGCGACCACCTGTTCGTGGTCGTCCAGCCCTCCCAGTACGACGAGCCGACCGAGACGGTGCAGTGCCGCGAAGTCGACCTCTTCGTCGGCCCCGACTTCTTCGTCGCCATCTCCGGCGACGGCGCGGTCGACATCGATCGCCTGCGAACGCTGCTCGACGAGCATCCCGACATCGCCGCGCGCGGGCCCCTGGGCGTGCTCTGGGGAACCTTCGAGTACGTCACGCGGGCGTACCGGGCCGTCATGGACGAGATCGAGCACGACATCGACGAGATCGAGGAGCAGCTCTTCGCCGAAGACGAGGGCGTCTCCCGTCGCATCTTCGCCCTGCAGCGCGAAGTCATCGACCTGCGCCATGCGACGGCTCCGCTGCCGGCGATGATGGACCGCCTGGAGCACTACGTGAGTACACGGATGCCGAGTGGTGAGGCCCCCGGATATCGGGAGATCGCCGATCGTGCCCGCTACATCGATGCGCGAGTCGCGGCGTTTCGCGAAACCCTCGACAATGCGCTGACGATCCACGCGACGATCGTCGACCAGCGACGCAACGACCAGATGAGCGAGATGACGCGCACGAGCATCGAGCAGAACGATCAGGTCAAGAAGATCTCGTCCTGGGCCGCCATCGGCTTCGCGCCGACGCTCGTCGCCGGCATCTACGGCATGAACTTCCACGACATGCCCGAACTGTCATGGCCGTGGGGGTACCCCTTCGCCATCGCGCTCATGGCGGCTGTCAGCACGGGGCTGTATCTGGTCTTCAAGAAGAAGGACTGGATCTAGGCCTTTCGACTCGCGGCTGAGCAGAGCGCGTCGAAACGCGCCTGCTCAGCCGCGTCGCCGACGGTCAGTGGGTGTCTTCGGCCTCGACCTCGGTGCGGTCGCCCGACCACAGCGTGTGGAAGGTGCCGTCCTTGTCGATGCGCTTGTAGGTGTGCGCACCGAAGAAGTCGCGCTGGCCCTGGATCAGGGCGGCGGGCAGGCGCCGCGCGCGCAGTCCGTCGTAGTACGCCAGCGACGACGAGAAGGCGGGAGCGGGGATGCCGGCGGCGGCAGCCAGCGCGACGATGTTGCGCCACGCGTCCTGTGCGCGCGTCAGCGCGTCGACGAAGTACGGCGCCGTCAGCAGAACGGCAAGGTCCGGCTCGGCTTCGTACGCGTCGGCGATCCGGTTGAGGAACTGGGCGCGGATGATGCAGCCGGCGCGCCAGATCTTGCTGACCGCGCCGAGGTCGATCGACCAGTCGTAGTGCGCGGCGCCGGCGCGGATCTCGTCGAATCCCTGCGAGTACGCGACGATCTTCGACGCGTAGAGGGCCAGCCGCACCTGCTCGATGAAGGCGTCCGCGTCGGCGCCGGTGAGGTGCTCGCCGGTCGAGTCGTCGGGACCGGGCAGTGCGCCGGAGATGGAACGCTGCTCGGGGTGGCTCGACAGCGATCGCGCGAACACGGCCTCGGCGATGCCCGAGACGGGAACTCCCAGGTCGATCGCGGTCTGCACGGTCCACCCGCCGGTGCCCTTCGCGCCGGCCTGGTCGAGGATGACATCGACCAGCGGCGCGCCGGTCTCGGCGTCGACCTGGCGCAGCACCTCGGCGGTGATCTCGATCAGGTAGCTCTCCAGCTCGCCCGTTTTCCACTCGGCGAAGACATCGGCGATCTCGGCGGGCGACTTGCCCGTGGCGCGACGGATGAGGTCGTAGGCCTCCGCGATCAGCTGCATGTCGGCGTACTCGATGCCGTTGTGCACCATCTTCACGAAGTGGCCGGCACCGTCGTGTCCGATGTGGGTGACGCAGGGCTCGCCTTCGGCGACCGCTGCGATCGAGCGCAGGATGGGACCGAGCGTGACCCAGGCCTCGTCGGGGCCGCCGGGCATGAGCGACGGGCCGAGGAGCGCGCCCTCCTCACCGCCGGAGACACCCATGCCCACGAAATTGAAGCCGCGCTCTCGCACGGCCTTCTCTCGACGGATGGTGTCCGTGAACAGCGCGTTTCCGCCGTCGATGATGATGTCGCCGGGCTCGAAGACGTTCATCAGCTCATCGATGACGGCGTCGGTGGGGCCGCCCGCCTTGACCATGATGAGTGCCGTGCGCGGCTTCTGCAGGCTGGCGGCGAACTCCTCGTAGGAGAAGGCGGGAACGAAGCCGGCCTCGGGGTGCTCCGCGACGAGCTCGTCGGTCTTCGAGCGCGAACGGTTGTACACCGCGACGGTGTTGCCCTCGCGCGACGCCAGATTGCGGGCCAGGTTCGAGCCCATCACCGCGAGTCCGACGACTCCGATGTTGGCCGTGGGTGACACGGGCGTGGTGGTCTCGGCAGCGGTCTGTTCGGGCACGTCGAACTCCTCAGGGTCGGTCGGGGATTCCGTTCTCAGCGTAGTCCGCCCCGGGTGCGGCGGGCGTCGGATGACGCTGCGCCGTCAGTCGCCGCGTGACCGAGATGTCACGCTCGCCGAGTCCCGCAGTCATGATCTCGTCGAAGACCGCGCGCAACGCGGGCAACAGGGCGGTCGTGGTGTGTGTGGATGCCGCGACGTCGGCGGCGAAGCCCAGATCCTTCACCATGTAGGCGGCGGCGCCCGACGGGCTGTCGTCACCGAAGACGAGGCGGTCCTTGCGGCTGCGCAGCAGGTTCGAGCCCGCGTAGCCGCCCGCCAGCAGCGACCACAGGGCGTCGAGGTCGAGCCCCGAGCGTGCGGCCAGTTCGGTGGCCTCCCCGAGGGCGACGATGGTCGCGGCCACGACGAGCTGATTGCAGGCCTTCGCCACCTCTCCGGCACCGAGCGGGCCGAGGTGGACGGGAGTGCCGCAGGGGGAGAGGATGCGCGCGGCCAGCGCGGCGTCGGCATCCGCTCCGCCGAGCATGATCGACAGCGTCCCCGCGCTCGCCCCGTCGACGCCCCCCGAGACCGGGCAGTCCACGACGCGCACACGGCCCCCGCTCTGCCGGTCGAGCCGTTCGGCGATCGTGCGCACGCCCGTGGGCGAAGAGGTCGACCCGATCAGCAGCAGCAGGTCCTCGGCGCCGGCGAGCAGGCCGTCATCGCCGTCGAGGATCTTCTCCAGGTCCGGCAGGTCGGGGAGCATGACGAGTACGGCGTCGCTGTGCGCGGCCAGTTCGCCGGGTGTGTCCACGGGACTCGCGCCGAGCTCGACGAGATCGGGCCGCGGCGACCGTGACCAGATCGCGAGACGCCCGCGGGCGCGGATGAGATGGCGAGCCATCGGCGTGCCCATAGCACCGGTGCCGATCATTCCGAGGCGGACGTCCTCGGCCGCAAGAGACGATGTCATGACGACACTCTAGACAGGATCCAACAGGGTGAACAGCGTTCAGTAATGTGGACGTGCGGTAGAGTAGTCGCGGATCACATCCACCCGATGGAGGGAAACGAATGTCGGATCACGCCGTCCGCTCGCTGCGCGCCGTCGCCGCCGTACCGCTGCGGGAGGAGCTCTGTCGGCTGATCGAGCGGCTCGAACCGCGCGTCGAGATGGTCCGCGAGCCCGACCTCCTTCCTCCGATGCGCGGCCCGGCCGACTGGTCGGGCGACCCCGCTTTTCGGCGTACTCCCGCCGAGCAGCGCCGCTTCGAGGAGCTCGTCGACTCGGCAGACGCCCTCTTCGGCATTCCGGATGTCGACCCGGCGGCGCTCGCGCGCACGGTGGCGGCCAATCCGCGGCTGCGGTGGGTCATGACCACGGCAGCCGGAGGCGGCGCGCAGGTGCGGGAGGCGGGTCTTGCGCCCGAGGCGCTCCAGCGCGTCGTCTTCTCGACGAGCGCGGGCGTCCACGGGGGAGCGCTCGCCGAGTTCGCGGTGTTCGGCGTGCTCGCCGGAGCGAAAGACCTGCCGCGGCTGCGCGCCGACCAGGACGCGCGCACGTGGCCCCTGCGGTGGCAGATGCGCCAGCTCGACGAGATGACCGTGCTCATCGTCGGGCTCGGCGGCATCGGGTCGGCCTGTGCGCGGCGCTTCGCCGCTCTCGGCGCGACGGTGTGGGGCACGACGCGTTCGGGGGAACCGGTCGAGGCCGTGGACCGCCTCGTGCCTCTCGAGGAGCTGCCGTCGGTGATCGCCGAGGTGGATGCGGTCGTGGTGACGCTGCCGGGCACGACGCAGACGCACCATCTCATCGGCGCGGCCCTGCTGTCGAGGGCGCGTCCGGGCCTGATCCTCGCCAGCGTCGGACGCGGCAGCGTCATCGACGAGGCGGCACTGCTGCGGGCTCTCGACGACGGCACCGTCTCCTTCGCCGCGCTGGATGTCTTCGAGGTGGAGCCGCTCGCGCAGGACTCGCCGCTGTGGTCGCATCCCCGCGTCCTGGTGAGTCCGCACACGGCGGCCCTGGACAGTCGGGAGGAAGAGCGAATCGCGCGGCGGTTCGCCGCCGACGCGACGCGACTGCTCGATGGCGCCGCGTTGCACGCTGTTGTCGATACGGTCGAGTTCTACTGACATCGGCGCACGGCGGCGTGCGTCGTGAAGGAGGATCATGACCGACGACCTCGACGACCGTGCCACACGCGACCCCGCTCCCGCCGTCACTCGCGGCATCCGGCTGCTCGAACTCCTCGCGGAGGCGAGGCGGCCGCTCACGCTGACCGAGATCGCGGCGGCGCTGGGTCTTGCCAAGTCCTCGACCGCGAACCTGTGCCTGGCGCTGGAAGCGGCCCGCATGATCGAGCGGGGTGCGCAGGGGTATCGCCTCGGCCTGCGCACGGCAGAGCTCGGGGGAGCCTTCGCCGCGCAGTTCAACCAGGTGCGCGAGTTCTACGGCGTGTGCGATGCGTCGCCGATCCTCGCGGGCGAGCTCGTGCAGGTCGCGATCCTCGACGGGGCCGATGCGCTCTACATCGCCCGACACGAGGGGTCGCGTGCGGTGCGCATCGGCACGCCGCTCGGCTCCCGCCTTCCGGCGGCGTTGAGTGCGACCGGGCGGGCGATGCTGTCCACGCTCTCGGATGCCGAGGTGACCGAACTCGTGGGCGCTGATGCCGTCTTCCCGTCGGTCGCCGATGCGGCGGCGCGCGATCTCACAGGGCTGCTGCGGCGTCTGGCCGACGTGCGCGAGCGCGGCTGGGCGCTGGATGCCGAGGAGTCGCTGCCCGGAATCGTCGGGGTGGCCGTGCCCTTGGAGGGCTGGGCGCCCGGCGATCCGCAGCTGGCCCTGGGTGTGGGGCTGCCCGTGGCCGAAGCCGACCAGCGGCGGATCGCGGCCGTGGCGGCGGCACTCAACGAGGCCGCGCGACAGCTCACGAACCCTTTCAGTGCGGCCGCCCGCCGCGACTGAGCGCCGCAGCGGCGTGGGTCAGGCCCTCGCGCGCCGGCGCATGAATCCAACATATTGAACATCGTCCACTGGGTTGATACTCTGATCGCACACGCGGCCGTGCCGTGCCGATCAAAGGAGATGGCAGTGACAGACCTTCGACCCCCGGTGGACACCACCTCGGACGACCCCGAATACGCCGCGAACCTGCGTCGGGCAACCCTCGCCTCCAGCATCGGCAGTGCCTTGGAGTACTTCGATTTCGCGCTGTACGGACTGTCCACCGCGCTCATCTTCAACGTGCTGTTCTTCTCCCAGGACGATCCGGCCATGGCGACGGTCGCCGCCTTCGCCACGTTCGGCGTCGGATTCGTGGCCCGTCCCTTCGGCGGCCTGTTCTTCGGCGTTCTCGGTGACCGTCTCGGGCGCAAGTGGGTGCTCGTCATCACCATCCTGCTCATGGGCGGCGCCTCCACCGCGATCGGGCTGCTGCCCACGTACGCGCAGATCGGGCTGTGGGCACCGGCGCTGCTGGTGCTCATGCGCCTGCTGCAGGGCTTCGGCGCCGGAGCCGAGCAGGCCGGTGCCACCGTGCTGATGGCGGAGTACGCCCCCGTGCGGCGACGCGGCTTCTTTTCCGCGCTGCCCTTCATCGGCATCCAGGCGGGTACGCTCCTGGCCGCGGTGGTCTTCAGCCTGATCACGCTCCTGCCGGAGGATCAGCTGCTCTCGTGGGGCTGGCGGGTGCCGTTCCTGTGCTCGTTCGCCCTCATCCTGGTCGCGCTGTTCATCCGCATGCGCCTGCGCGAGACGCCGACGTTCGTGGAACTCGAGAAGCACGAGCAGATCAGTGATCGACCGGTTCGCGAGATCTTCGGTCATGGACTGCCGGGTGTCATCGTCGGCATCGGTCTGCGCATGGCCGAGAACGGCGGCTCCTACATGCTGAACACGCTCGCGCTGACCTTCTTCGTCGCCGTTGCGGGATCCGGCGCCGACAAGAGCCTGCTCACGTGGGGCGTCACCCTCGGCTCGCTGCTGGGCATCTTCACGGTGCCGCTGTCCGGTGCCCTGTCGGATCGCTGGGGGCGTCGCACGGTCTACCGGATGGGCGCGCTGTTCCTGCTGGTGTACTCGTTCCCCGCGTGGTGGCTGCTGACGCTCGGCAACCATGCGATCGCGATCGCGGTCATCGCGATCGGCATCGGATTCGGAGTCAACGTCATGCTCGGTCCGCAGTGCGCCCTGCTGCCGGAGATGTTCGGCAACCGGCACCGCTACCTCGGGGTGGCCATGGCCCGTGAGCTGTCGGCGGTGCTCGCCGGCGGACTTGCCGGTGTGCTGGGCGCGTATCTGATCGCGGTGAGCGGCGGCAACTGGGTTCTGCTGGGTATCTACATGGCGACCCTTGCCCTGATCACGACGGCCGCGACGTTCCTCGTGCCCGAGACCCTCCGGCGCGACCTCACACGCACCGACGACGCGGTGAAGGTGTCGCGCGACGAGGCCGGCGAGGGCGTGTCGTCGACCACGGTGACCATCCGGACGGTGCGCTGGTGATGCGCGCCGACGACGGCGGAGGGCCGTCGTGCTGATCGGGCGGGCGCTCGTCGACGGGAGGGCTGTGGACGTGCGGTGGAGCCCCGACGGCCCGGTGCCGATCTCGTTGCCCGATGACGGCGATGACATCGCGTGCGGTGGGCACGACATCGCGGGGCCGCGCGCCGACGCCGAGCTGATCGCCCCCGCGGCACCTGTCGTCCTCGTCGGGATCGCACAGAACGGGCCGCGTCATCCGGCTCCCGTCCAGGCCTGGTTGAAGAGCCCGCGCACGATCGTTCCGTCCGGGCGCACCGTGCGGCTGCGACGCGATGCCGGGCAGAGCGTCGCCGAGGGCGAGATCGCCGTCGTGATCGGCCGGGACTGCACGGAGCTGACGGCGGCGACGGCCGAGCGGTTCGTGCGGGGCGTGACCGCCGTCAACGATCTCTCCAGCCCCGATCGCACCGTCATCGACGTCCGCAACTTCGAATCGAAGTCGGGGGTGGGATACACGCCCCTCGGGCCGTGGATCGACACGGCCGCGGACATCGATCGCGTCGTGCTCGGCCTCGAGATCGATGGTGCGGTGGTGGCGCAGACGGATGCCGCGTCGCTGCCGGTATCGATCCGCGACTGTCTCGCCTACGTCGCGTCATGGACGCCGCTCGGGCCCGGTGACGTGGTGATGACGGGAGCGCCGTTCAGTGCCGCTGCGGTCCAGCCGGGCCACCGCATCGACGTGATCGTCGGCGGTGTGCGGCTGACCACGCCGACCTCGTGAGCGGGCTCGTCCGTGCCTCACGCGTGGGCGACCTCGCCGGACACGAGTCGGAGGTGCTCGCGCGCGGACGCCTCGGCGCTCGCTCCATCGCGGCGGACGATCGCCTGCGCGGTGGCCACGTGCGCCTCCAGCGTGCCCACCCGCGGCAGGCTCGGCGTAAGGCCGCGCACCGCTCGGCCCCGCAGGATCTCGGCGATCGGTTCGCTGAGCTTGCCGAACAGCGGATTGCCGCCGGCGCGCAGAAGAAGCGAGTGATAGGCGATGTCGGCTTCGAGATACTCCTCGGTGTCGCCGAGCCCCTGCGCGCCGAGCTCGTTGAGGCGGGTCGCGTGCGCGAGGAGGTGCTCACGTTGGGCGTCGTCGGCGCGCTCGGCCGCGAGACGGGCGGCGATCGGCTCCACGGCGGCCCGCAGCTCGGTGAGCTCTCGAAGGACGTCGTTGCGCCGGGGGCCGTCCAGAGTCCACTCGATGACGGTGGCGTCGAGGCTGTCCCATTCCTCCCGCGGGCGCACCACGAGTCCCACGCGGCGCCGGGAACGCAGCAGCCCGTGCGCCTCGAGCACGCGGACGGCTTCGCGGACGACGGTACGGGAGGCGGAGAACTCCTCCTCGAGATCGGCGACGGTCATTCCCGACCCGGGGGCGAGCGCGCCGCCGGCGATGCGTCGGCCGAGGGTCTCCACGATATGCGCGTGCGACGCGGTCGAGGCGGTGGTGGGCATCGGTGTCCTTCTGTCAGGGGACACGCTACCGGGACATGGCGTCCGGTGACCCGAGGCAAGGGAAAAAAGTACGACGATTCGCTTGCAATAAGTAGTACTTTTGTGAAACGGTGGTCCCGCCGCCGGGAACGACCCCGGCGCATGGACGATTCATCGGAGAAGCCCCCATGCAAGATTGGACGCAGACGCTCGGCGCCGTCCCGCTGCTGCTCATCGCAGCAGGCGCCATCGCGCTCATCCTCATCCTCATCATCTGGGCGCGCATGCACGCGTTCCTCGTGCTCGTGCTCGTTTCGCTCCTCACGGCACTGGCGACCGGCATCCCGATCGACGGAGTCGGCAAGGTCCTCATCGACAGCTTCAGCGGCACTGTCGGCGCCGTCGCCCTGCTGGTCGGATTGGGCGCGATGCTGGGAGCGCTGGTGGAGACCTCCGGCGGTGCACGCGTGCTCGCGGAGAAGATGGTGTCCGTCTTCGGTGAGAAGCGGGCCGCATTCGCACTCGGTGTGGCCTCGCTCATCATGGGATTCCCGATGTTCTTCGACGCGGGACTCATCGTGATGCTCCCGGTGATCTTCGCCGTCGGACGACGCATCGGCGGCAAGCACATGCTCCTGTACGGCATCAGTGCCGCCGCCGCGTTCTCGGTCATGCACGTCTTCGTGCCGCCGCACCCCGGCCCCATCACGGGCAGCGAGACGTACGGGGCCAATCTCGGGCTCGTCCTCCTCATCGGTATCGTCGTCGCGCTGCCGACGTGGTACCTCACCGGCTACCTGTGGGCGACGTTCACCGACAAGCGCATCCCGCTTGCGATCGTCGACCTCTTCGGCGGCCGCGACGTCGAGCCCACCAACCCGCCGAAGGCCGGCACCGTCATCGGGGTGCTCGCGATCCCGCTCGTGCTGATCCTGCTCAACACGGGCATGTCCGCGCTCGTGTCCGCCGGGGCCGTGGACGGCGCGCTCGTCTGGGTGCAGGCGCTGCGCCTGATCGGCACCAGTCAGATCGCCCTGCTCATCTCCGTGCTCGTCGCCCTGTTCGTGCTGGGCACCCGCCGCGGCGTGCACGGCACGGCGCTGGAGAAGATCGTCGACTCCGCCCTCGGGCCGATCTGCTCCGTCGTGCTCATCACGGGCGCCGGTGGCATGTTCGGCGGCGTGCTGCGGGCGTCGGGCATCGGCTCGGCGCTCTCGGACTCGCTGTCCTCGATCGGCATTCCGGTGATCTTCGCCGCCTACCTCATCGCGGTCGTCCTGCGCGTCGCACAGGGCTCGGCCACGGTGGCCCTGGTCACGGCGGCGGGCCTGGTCTCGCCCGCGGTGCTCGCAGCCGGCTTCAGCCCCCTGCAGGTGGCGTGCGTCGTTCTCGCCACCGCCGCCGGCTCCGTGTTCGCCGGGCATGTCAACGACTCCGGCTTCTGGCTGGTCGGTCGCCTCATGAGCATGGACGTGAAGACCACGCTGAAGACATGGACGGTTCAGCAGGCCCTCGAGTCGGTCGTCGGCTTCGCCTTCGTGCTCATCATCTTCGGGGCGGTGTCCCTTGTCTGATCTGTTCGACCTCAGTGGGCGTACCGCTCTCGTCACCGGATCTTCGCGGGGGCTCGGACAGAGCCTGGCGGCGGGCCTGGTCGATGCGGGCGCGCGCGTGATCGTCCATGGGCGCAGCCGCGAGGGTGTCGCCGACAGCGCCGCCCTGCTGGCCGATCGGACGGGCGCGCGCGTCGAGACCGTCGTCTTCGATGTGACGGATGCCGCGGCCGTCGAGGCCGCGATCGCCGAGCTCGTCGCGCGCGTGGGCGTTCCCGACATCCTCGTCAACAACGCCGGCATCCAGCGTCGAGCGCCGTTCGCCGAGTTCTCGGTCGCGGACTGGGACCAGGTGATCGCCACCAACCTGTCCAGCGCGTTCTACGTGTCGCGCTTCGTCGTGCCGGGGATGATCGCACGCGGCTCGGGGAAGATCATCAACATCGCGTCGGTGCAGTCGGCGCTCGCGCGGCAGACGATCGCCCCCTATTCGGCGAGCAAGGGCGGCATCGCGCAGCTGTCGCGCGGCATGGCTGCCGATCTGGCGCGCCACGGCATCCAGGTGAACACGCTCTCGCCCGGCTACTTCGCCACCGAGATGAACGCTGCCCTCGTCGCCGACGAGGACTTCACCGCCTGGGTCGCCCAGCGCACCCCGGCTGGTCGGTGGGGGCGGGTCGAGGAGCTGCGCGGTCCCCTGACCTTCCTCGCCTCGGCGGCGAGCGACTTCGTGAGCGGACAGAACCTGTTCGTCGACGGCGGCATGACCGCGGTCGTGTGATCGAGAGGAGCAACCATGGATGCGGTCGTGATCAGAGGACGCCAGAACGTGGCGGTCGAGGAGCTCGGCGTGCCGCCGTGCGCCCCCGGGCAGGTACGGCTGCGAGTCGGCTACGTCGGCATCTGCGGCTCTGACCTGCACTACTACTTCGACGGCGCGAACGGGGCGTTCGTGGTCACCGAGCCTCTCATCCCGGGGCACGAACTCGCCGGCTGGATCGACGACGATCCCTCCGGCACCTGGGCGCCGGGCACGCCCGTCACGGTGCACCCGGCGCGCTTCGGGAGCTGCGTGCCCGCCATCGCTGAGGCGCCGCACCTGTGGCCCGGGGGTTCGTACCTCGGCAGCGCCTCGACGACGCCGCATACGCAGGGGGCGATGGCAGATCGCCTCGTCGTCGACGCGGCGATGGTGCGGGTACTGCCCGAGTCCCTGTCGGTGCGGCGTGCGACGCTGGCGGAGCCGCTGGCCGTGGCCCTGCATGGCGTCGGTCGCGCCGGGAGTGTCGACGGCGCGCGGGTGCTGGTGTGCGGCGCCGGTCCGATCGGGCTTCTCGCCGTCGTCGCCGCGCAGGCCCGCGGCGCTGCGGTCGTCGACGTCAGCGATCTGCTGCCCGAGGCGTTGGAGCGTGCGGCTGCGCTCGGCGCCGATCGCACGTGGCGCGCGGGAAGCGATGAGGTGCCCGGCGAGGCCTACGACGTGGTGCTGGAGTGCTCGGGCGCGGCGGCCGCCGTCAGCACCGCCGTCTCCGCGGTGCGTCGGCGCGGCGTCGTCGTGCAGATCGGCATGCTGCCGAACGAGCCCCGTCCGATCAACCTCGCCCCCTTGGTCGCCAAGGAGGCGACGCTCACCGGCGCCTTCCGCTTCCTCGACGAGATGGAGGAGGCGATCGCTCTCCTGGACGCGCAGCCCGCGGCGGAGAGCGTCATCACCCACGAGTTCGCGCCCGCGGACGCCGTCACGGCGTTCGAGACCGCTCGTGACTCGGCATCCAGCGCCAAGGTGATCGTGGCCATGGCGTCCGCGCGAGAGGCGGGGCAGTGAGCATGCCCTCCCGTGCGCCGCGCATCGTCGTGATGGGCCCGAGTGGCTCGGGCAAGACCGCCGTCGGGGCCGCGCTCGCCGTCGACTTCGGCGTCGACTTCGTGGATGCCGACGACCTGCACCCCGCGCAGAACGTCGCCAAGATGGAGTCGGGCGTGCCGCTGGACGATGACGACCGACGGCCCTGGCTCGACGTCGTCGGGCGGCGCCTGGCGTCTTCGCCGGGGCTGGTCATGGCCTGTTCCGCTCTCGCCCGTCGCTATCGCGATCGCATCCGCGAGGCCGCACCCGACACGCGGTTCGTCGAACTCGTCGTCTCGCGTGCCGAGCTCGACCGTCGGATGCGTTCGCGCCAGCATTTCATGCCGGTCGCCCTCTTGGAGTCGCAGTTGGCGACGCTCGAGCATCTCGGTGCCGACGAGGACGGGGTCGCCGTCGAGAACATCGGGGGCATCATCGAGGTCGCCGCCCGCGCGCGCGCCGCTCTGGATCAGGCCGAGCGCCGATAGGCAGACGGGCGGCGACGAGAAGGAGGGGTACGCTCGCATCGCGGGGCGCAGTGGCCGATCCCCGCGGCAGCGGAGGTGAAGATGGCGCGGGTCGTGTTGATGGGGTCGTCGGATGCCGCGGTCGAGCTCACCGGAGCGGCGCTCGCCGCGCGACTGCGCGCCCGCTACATCGACGGCGACGAGTTGCGCCCGCCCGCCCGCCGGCGTCGCCGCCGCGCTGAGACGACGCCCGCAGCGTCCGATGCCGAGATCTGGTTGGACGCGCTGCGCCTCGTTCTCGTGGAGGCGGCGGCCGTCGTGGTGACCACGGGACCGCTCACGCGCGCGGCGCGTGATGCCGTCCGCGCGCGCGTGCGCGACGTCGTCTTCGTCGAGCTGGTCGGCCGCGAGAGTGTCGGCGAGCCGCTCACGCAGGACGAGGCGGGATTCCGCGTGGCCGCGGGGGCCGATCTGCAGATCGTCGTCGATCGGGTCGCCGATCTGCTGACGGGGCGCTGACATCCACGACACTCGCGGATGCGGGCGACGGGATCAGTCCTTGCGGTAGCCCGAGCGCCCGAGCGTGAAGAGGGCGCCGACGACGGCGACGGTCGCTCCCACCGACATCAGTCCGATGATCCACAGGAGTGCGTGCGACATCCAGCCGTAGTCCATGGGTTCCTCCGGAGTGAGAGACGGGTGGGCGCGGCCCCGGCCGCGCGAGGGCACCCGTGCGGGCGCCGTCTCCATCGTAGCGGCGTCGCTGGTAGAGTGGAGTCCTCCCTCGGCGAGGGATGCCGTGTGTTCGCGTATCGGCATCCGTGATCGACGCGGTGATGCGGGCCCACGCGGCGCGGACGGACAGTCCGGGCGGGCTCTCCTCACGTGACCACGTTCGAGTCGAGACCCAGACCCAGACCAGGGCGAGAAGCCCGCAAGGAGAATCATCATGTCGACCGAGACCGACACCAAGGTCATCGCCGAGGTTCGCGAGAACTTCGGTAAGGGCTTCGCCCGCCGTCTGCGCGCCGCAGGCAAGATCCCCGCCGTCATCTACGGCCACGGCACCGACCCGGTGCACGTCGCGCTGCCCGGCCACCAGGTCGCGCTGCTCGTGCGTCGTGCCAACGCCGTCCTCGAGCTCGAGATCTCCGGTGCGCAGCAGCTCACCCTCGTGAAGGACGTCCAGAAGGACCCGGTGCGCCAGATCATCGAGCACATCGACCTCCTCGTCGTGAAGAAGGGTGAGAAGGTCCAGGTCGACGTCCCCGTCGTCGTCGTCGGCGAGCCCTTCGCGGGCACCATCGCCAACCTCGACAACGCGACCGTGTCGCTCGAGGTCGAGGCCACGCACATCCCCGAGAACGTCGAGGTCGACGTCGAGGGCCTCGAGGACGGCACGCACATCACCGCGGCCGACCTGAAGCTCCCGCGCGGCGCCGCGCTGGTCACCGACGCCGAGACGCTCATCGTGGCGATCTCGGTGCCGGCGGCGACGATCGCCGAGGTCGACGAGATCGAGGCGGCCGACGAGGCCGTCGCCGAGGAGCAGTCGGAAGAGGCTGCCGAGTAATCGACGCATCATGAACGAAGCCCGTCGCCGCCGATACTGGTGGGGCGGGCTTCGTCATGGATCGACCGGTGAGGACATGAGCATGGCCGAGACATGGCTGGTG
>NZ_BADB01000039.1:0-4221 GCF_000333415.1 Microbacterium sp. B24
GAGCTCGGTCCCGGGGATCCTCTAGAGTCTCTTCACCGCGCCCAGCACGTCGTCCGGCTCTGCGCCGGCCGGTGTCGGAACCTTGACGCGGTCGCTGAGCAGGTTTCCCCCCTCCAGATCCACGAGGGCACCCTTGATGCCGGTTCCGCCGATGTCCACACCGACCGCGCGGGTCGCCTTCGTCGTCATGGCGTCCAGCCTATCCAGGTCGTCGGTGCCGCTCGTTAGGATCGAGCCAGAGCCCGCAGATCGGGACCGGTGGGCGTACGCCCCGACAGGAAGGACGCGCCATGACGTCAGGCGAAGACAAGTACTGGTACAACTTCTCCACCGGCGCCGTGGAGCGCGGCTTCGAGTCGCCGGCGATCGACCGCGCCGGCCCGTTCGACACCGCCGAGGAGGCGGCCAACGCTCCGCAGCTGCTCGCCCAGCGCTCTCGCGAATGGGCCGAGGAAGACGAGCGCGAGAACGACTGACGCGCGCCCGGCGACACGTCGGACACGAGCCGGGAACGATAGTCTGGGCGTGGGCCCGGCTTCCCTTCGAAGCGGCATCTGAGAAGCGGCATCTGAGAGGACGCGATGGACAAGCAGCGGGACTTCGTACTGCGCACGATCGAAGAGCGGGGCGTGAAGTTCGTCCGCCTCTGGTTCACCGATGTGATCGGCACCCTGAAGTCGGTCGCGATCGCTCCGGCCGAAGTCGAAGGGGCGTTCACCGAGGGACTCGGCTTCGACGGCTCGGCGATCGAAGGACTCACGCGCTCCTACGAGTCCGACCTTCTGGCGCACCCCGACCCGACGACGTTCCAGACTCTTCCGTGGCGCGGGGAGATCGACCCCACGGGTCGCATGTTCTGCGACATCACGACTCCCGACGGGCAGCCGGCGGTCGCAGATCCCCGCCACGTGCTCAAGCGCACGCTCGCGAAAGCGGCGGATGCCGGGTTCACGTTCTACACGCACCCCGAGATCGAGTTCTACCTGCTCAAGTCGTCGTCCTTCGGGGCGGAAGGCCCCGAGCCGGTCGATTCGGCCGGTTACTTCGACAACGTTCCCGGCGGCACCGCGCACGACTTCCGCCGTCGCAGCGTCCGCATGCTGGAGGACCTCGGCATCTCCGTCGAGTACAGCCACCACGAGGGCGGTCCCGGTCAGAACGAGATCGACCTGCGCTACGCCGACGCCCTCGCCACCGCCGACAACATCATGACCTTCCGGACCGTGGTCAAAGAGGTCGCGATCGAGCAGGGCGTCTACGCGACGTTCATGCCGAAGCCCCTCTCCGGCAAGCCCGGCAGCGGCATGCACACCCACATGTCGCTGTTCGAGGGCGACCAGAACGCCTTCTACGAGGAGGGCGCGCAGTATCAGCTCTCCAAGACGGGCCGACAGTTCATCGCCGGCCTGCTGACCCACGCGAACGAGATCGCGGCCGTGACCAACCAGTTCGTCAACTCGTACAAGCGCCTCTGGGGCGGCGATGAGGCCCCGAGCTTCATCTGCTGGGGCCACAACAACCGCTCCGCCCTCGTGCGCGTGCCCATGTACAAGCCGAACAAGGGGCAGTCCACGCGCGTCGAGTACCGTGCGCTGGATTCTGCCGCGAACCCCTACCTTGCCTTCGCGCTCATGCTGGCCGCCGGCCTCAAGGGCATCGAGGAAGGATACGAGCTTCCCCCCGAGGCCGAGGACAACGTGTGGTCGCTGACGGATTCTGAGCGGCGTGCGCTCGGATACGCACAGCTGCCCGCGAGTCTGGACCACGCCCTCGAGTACATGGAGGAGTCTGAGCTGGTCGCCGAGACCCTCGGCGAGCAGGTCTTCAACTACGTGCTGCTCAACAAGCGTCGCGAGTGGCAGGAGTACCGCGCGCAGGTGACGCCGTTCGAGTTGAAGAGCAACCTGGAGATGCTCTGAGCCGTGTCGTCGAACGAGCGCACGTCGGTTCTCACACAACTGGCGCGCGACGGATTCGGTGAGCTCGGCGACGCCGATGCGCTGCTGACCGAGCTCGTGGATGCGCTCGGGATGGGACGGCAGGAGATCCTGCGCGGAGCCGCAGAGGCGGGCGACCCCGACGCGGCTCTGTCCGCGCTGGCGCGCATCGCCCGACGTGACGGGCCCGCCGTCGCGGCGGCGCTGCGTCGCGTCTCCTCGAGCGTGTGGCGGCTGCTGGGCGCCTCCAACGGCTTCGCGGACTTCTACCTGCGCCATCCCGACGAGCTGGCTCACCTCACGGGTGCGGGCACACCGCTGCCAACGGCCGACGAACTTCGAGCAGAGCTCACGAGCGCGGTCGGAGCGGATGCCGAGGGCTTCGCCGCCAGCGGCGACGAGAGCGCGTGGGTGGCGCTGCGTGTGCGCTATCGCCGGATGCTGGCGCGCATCGCGACCTATGACCTCGGCGCCCACGATGCGGTCGAGGTCCTGGCGCCCGTGGCCGCCAGCCTCGCGGACGCGGCCGGGGCAGCTCTGGAGGCATCGCTGTGCGTGGCACGTACACGAGTCGCCGGTGGCGCCCCCGGCTCCGGGTTGTTCCCCCACGAGCAGGTCTCTGCCACCCGGCTCGCGATCATCGGGATGGGCAAGACGGGCGCTCGAGAGCTCAACTACGTCAGCGACGTCGACGTGATCTTCGTCGGCGGCGGCTCGGATGAACTCGTCGAGCGGGTGGGGGAGAGCCGCGTCATCGACATCGCCACGCGACTCGCCGTGCAGACCATGCGGGGCATCTCGGGCATGGAGGTCGAGCCGCCGTTGTGGGAGGTCGACGCGAACCTGCGCCCCGAAGGCAAACAGGGCGCCCTCGTCCGCACCCTCGACTCGCACCTCTCCTACTACGACCGCTGGGCCAAGAGCTGGGAGTTCCAGGCCCTTCTGAAGGCACGCCCACTCGCGGGTGATCGCATGCTCGGCGAGGCCTACGTCGCTGCGGTCCAGCCGAAGATCTGGACGAGCGCAGCGCGGGAGAACTTCGTCGACAGCGTGCAGCGCATGCGCGAACGTGTGACCGATCACATCCCCCCGGGGGACGTGGCCTACCAACTGAAGCTGGGGCCGGGTGGCATTCGCGACATCGAGTTCACGGTCCAGCTGCTGCAGCTCGTCCACGGATTGACCGACGACAGCATTCGTCAGCGCGGCACGCTCGACGCACTGGAGGCCCTCGTGGGCGCCGGGTACATCGGCCGCGAGGATGCCGCGACCTTCTCCCGCGACTACCGCATGCTGCGCGTGCTCGAGCACCGCATGCAGCTGAGGGATCTGCGACGAACGCACCTGATGCCGCAGCAACCCGAGGGTCTTCGTCTGCTGGCGCGCTCGTCCGGGCTGGCCGAGACCGGACCCGCCGTGTGGGCGCTGTGGGAAGGGATCAAACGCGAGGTGCGCGAGATCCACGTCCGTCTGTTCTACCGTCCGCTGCTGTCGGCGGTGGCGGCGCTCAGTTCGGACGAGCACCAGTTGTCGCCCGACCAGGCGCACGATCGGCTCGCCGCGATCGGTTTCCATGACCCGGCCGGTGCCCTCCGTCACATCGGTGCCCTCACGGGCGGTTTGAGCCGCAAGGCGACGATTCAGCGTCATCTCATGCCGGTGATGATCCGTTGGTTCGCCGACGGCGTCGACCCCGACTACGGTCTGCTCGCCTTCCGACGTATCAGCGAGCGCCTCGGCGACACGCCGTGGTTCTTGCGCATGCTGCGCGACTCCTCCGGCGCGGCGGAGCGTCTCACCCGCGTGCTGTCCGGCTCGCGTTACATCGGCGAACTGATGGAGTGGATCCCGGAGTCGGTGGCGTGGCTCGACTCCGACGAGCAGCTGCGTCCGCGCGGCGGGCACGCACTGCAGGAGGAGGCGCGGGCGATTCAGACCCGCCATGAGACGGTCGGCGACGCCATGCGCGCCGTCCGGGCGCTGCGTCGACGAGAGCTGCTGCGTCTGGCCTTCGGCGCCATCCTCGGGACCCTCACCATCGACGAGCTGGCGCAGGGACTCACCACGGTCAGCGAGGTGACGATCCAGGCCACCCTTCGTGCGGTTCGGCGCGAGATCGTCGCGCCGGAAGATGCCGCTCTCGATTTCTCGGTCATCGCGATGGGGCGCTTCGGCGGCGCGGAACTCGGGTTCGGGTCGGATGCCGATGTTCTCTACGTCTATGAAGCCAACGGCATCGATCCGCAGCGCGCGCACGACTCTAGAGGATCCCCGGGACCGAGCT
>NZ_BADB01000038.1:0-4654 GCF_000333415.1 Microbacterium sp. B24
AGCTCGGTCCCGGGGATCCTCTAGAGTCCCCGGACGGTGGGCATCGTCCGGGGGCGGAGCGCTGCAGATCCCGCGCCAACTGCGCCCCGCGGTGCGCGCAGACCCCGGCTGGTGTCTCATCGTCGCGGATGTGGCTCAGCTGGAACCGCGGGTCCTGGCGGCGATGTCCTCAGACGAGGCCCTCGCCGCCGCGGCGCGCGGACAGGACCTGTACGAGGGCATCGTCAGCAGCGGTGTCGTCCACACGCGGCAAGAGGCGAAGATCGCCGTCTTGGGGGCGATGTACGGCGCGACGACGGGTGACAGCGGACGGCTGGTGCCTGCCCTGCGACGCGCTTACCCTCGCGCGATGGGTCTCGTGGATGCCGCCGCGGCGACGGGGGAGCAGGGCGGCGTGGTCTCGACCTGGCTCGGACGGACCAGTCCCGGCGCATCGACGCACTGGCGCGACATCCAGTCCGCCGCCGCGCTGCCGGAGGCGACGGAGAGCGATCGGACGCGGGCACGGCGCGCCGCACGCGATCGCGGGCGTTTCACCCGCAACTTCGTCGTGCAGGGCACGGCAGCCGAGTGGGCGCTCGCGTGGCTCGCCGACCTCCGTGGTCGACTGGCGGCGCTCCCGCCGGTCGACGAGAGGGACGCGGCACGGAACTCTGGGGCCGTATTCGGGCGGCGTCCGCACCTGGCCTTCTTCCTGCACGACGAGATCATCGTCCATACACCTGTCGTGCACGCCGACGCCGTGGCCGACGCCGTGGGTCAGGCCGCCGACGGCGCAGCGCGCCTGCTCTTCGGACGGTTTCCGGTCGACTTCCCCCTCGACCTCCGCATCGCGCAGGACGCCGCCAAGAGTTGACCGCGGCAGGACCGTCCGCACCCGCTCGCCCTCAGCCGCACGCCGTCGACGCCACCTCGGCGACGCTGACGTCGTTCATCATCGGCGTGTGCACGAGCACCGGTCGCAGCTGCGCGCCGTTCTTCGCGACGAACCCGAACGCGAGCGTCTTCTGCTCGCCGGGCCGCAGCGTCACCCGCGCCAACGAGGCGGAGGAGTCACTGCCGTCGGCCGCGGTCGCGGACACGTCCACGCCGTCGAGCGTCACACCGCCGACGAACCAGTCGCGGGGGACCATCACCGTCACATCGGTCGTGATATCGCCGGGCGCGGCGGGATTCGCTGCTCCCGTCATCGATTCCGCGAACGTGCGCGCGCCGGCCGGTGCAGCGCTTCTGAGAGTCACGGCGACCGTCACGTCGGCGGCGCCGTCCGCGCGGCACGTCCGCACGGACGCCGCGAGATCGACGTGGAGGAACGTGTCCATCTTTCCGGTCGTCGCGTCGTTGAAGTACACGCCCACGGCAACGGGCCCGGCAGCTCGGAACCTCCCCAGCGTTCCGGAGAACGCCCCGTCGGTCACCGCGACCTGTTCGTCACTGTGCGTGCTGAAGATCGAGATCCGCCCGTCGGCGACCGGCTTGGCGAGCGCTCGCACCCAGCGCAGGGGGTCGATGGGCGCAGACGTGATCTGAGCGAAAAGGCGGTCGAAGACCTCGCGCTGAACCGCTGTCTGTTCAACGGGCGTCTTCTCGAGATACGGCGTGACGAGCACGTCACCCACGACGTCGGCAGGATCGACGATCGTGCCGTCGCCGAGGGTGATCGGTCCCGTGATCGTGAGCATCGCGGTGAGCACCGCAGGATCGATCGCAATCACCGCGTCTGGAGCCGGACGGCCGATCGACTGCCACCAGGCCGAGGCCAATCGGGCGCTCAGCGCGAAGTCAGTCGTCATGGTCGCGTTCATGACGAATCGTCCCGGGGACTGTCCGTAGAGAGTCACGAGATCAGCGGGCAGTTCTGCGATCGGGGTCTCGCGATGAGGGAACATGCTCGAATCGACCTGGTCGACCACCGCGAGCCGGTCACCGTCGGCGCGCAGCAGGATGAACGATCCGGTGATACCCCCGCCCGTGCGCACTTCAGCCGAGTTCTGCACCATGACCAGGATCGATCGGGCCCCGTGCGCTCCCAGCATCGCCGGCAGGATCTGGGCGACCGAGGCTGCCTCCGCCACGGTCGGAGCCGCCGCGGCGACCGCAGCACGCAGACGCGCCGTCGCTGCCTCGACCGGCCCGACCAGACCCGCGGTCGACATGCCGCCCAACGACCCGTCGACACGCGAGAAGACCGCGGCGAAGTCGTCCACCGGCTGCGCGGCCGCCGACACCGCCGTCAGGTCGAACCTTCCCTCGCCGCTGCGCGACGGCGTCGAAACGTGCAGCACCGGTTGCGCGGCGACGGCGAGGTCGCGCACGCTCTCCGCGACGATGCGCACCGCCGCGGTGTTGGCTCCGATGATCGGGGCCGCTTCCGTGGCCCGCCAGATCGGATCGGTCGTCAACTCCGCCGCGCGACGCGCGTGCTGTTCGGCGTCGGCCACCACGGCGCCGAGTGCCTCGATGTCGCCCGCCGCCATGGCCGAGCTCAGCCTCGGCTGGAGGGCGGCGACGTCGTCCAGCTCGCCCTTGGCCATCCACCCGCGGATGCCGAGCCACGCCAAGCCCAGCACGACGACGCCGACGGCGACCAGGACGACGGCCCCGATGCGACGCCGGCGGGAACGCCGGCTGCGGTCGCGGTGCTGCGCTGAGCCGGTGGTGGCCTCAGTCACGGGCGCGACGGGTGCGGCGCACGTACAGCAGCACACCTCCACCGACGAGCAGGACGACCGCCCCGCCGAGGAGCGGAAGCACCGCGGCGACGTCGCCTCCCGTCGCCGGCAGCGACATGCCGGCCGCCGCGACGGCACCCGACGTTCCGACACCCGCCGGATCGGTCAGGCACGCCGACGTGGACGGCGGGTACGACAGGGCGACGCGCAGCGACGGGTTGACCTCCACAACAGCGGAGATGTCGCCCCGGGTCCACGCGAAGTTGCCCGACGATGCAACCCACTGACCGTTCTCGAACGCCCATCCGGGCCATCCGTTACCGACGCCGGTCGCGTCGACGGACGCACCCGGCCACAGGACGCGCCCCGACAGTCGCCCGTTCACCAGCTCACCGAGCGGGATCGTCGTGGACTGATTGCCGTCGCTCAGCACGAGGCGAGCCGTGTGACTCGTGGCGAGCCCGCCCGGATCGTTCATGACGACCGAGTAGTTGATCCACGGAACATCGGACTCGCACGATGGCGCGACCATCGTGCCGACCAATGTCGGCGCCGGCGGCGTGTCGGGCCCGTACCCGTCGGCATCGGCGGCGACCGCGGCCGTCGCACCTCCCGACAGCAGGAGCACAGCGAGAACAGCGGACAGTGCGTACTTACGCATGATGAGTGCCTCCCCCAGGCGATGCGAGCCCAAACCCCCCAGCCGGGTCTCGTGGCGACACCGTATCACGATCGACCGTTGCCGACCAGTAGGATCGAGAGCGCGAATGGGTCGGCTGGACGGTCGCGTGGCGGGGTCATCCCGCACCGAGGAACGTCCGGGCTCCACAGGGCAGGGCGGTGGGTAACACCCACCCGGAGCAATCCGCGAGACAGTGCCACAGAGAGCAGACCGCCCCGGACTCCGCTGGTCGGAGCACCGGGGTAAGGGTGAAAGGGTGGTGTAAGAGACCACCGGGATCGTGGTGACACGATCCGCACGGTAAACCTCGCCCGGAGCAAGGCCAGACAGGGGATGCCGACGCGGCTCGCCGAGTCCCCGGGTAGGCCGCTGGAGCGGCACGGCAACGTGTCGCCGAGAGAGATGACCGTCCACGGAGCATCAGCTCCCGGACAGAACCCGGCGTACAGGCCGGCCCATTCGCCCCCGTCGGTCAGACGGCCAGCGCAGCCGCGCCGATGATCCCGGCGTTGTTGCGATGCGTGGCGGGCACGATCGGTGTCGTCAGCGTCAGCATCGGCAGGAATTCGTCGGCGTGCTTGGAGACGCCGCCGCCGACGATGAAGAGGTCGGGGCTGAGCAGGAACTCGAGGTAGCTGTAGTACCACTGCAGGCGCTTCGCCCACTTCTTCCAGGTGAGCTCGTCGCGCTCCATCGCCGAGTAGGCGGCCCAGGCCTCGGCATCCTTGCCGTGGTTCGCCCGCTGCAGGTGACCGAGCTCGGCGTTCGGGATGAGCGCGCCGTTGTAGAGCATCGCCGTGCCGATGCCCGTGCCCAGGGTCGTCAGCAGCACCAGCCCGGGAACATCGCGCGCGGCACCGTAGCGCGCCTCGGCGACACCGGCGACGTCAGCATCGTTGGCGAAGTGGATCTCGCGCCCCAGTCCGTCCTCGAAGAACTTCTCGGCTTCGAACCCGACCCAGGTCTCGGCGACGTTCGCCGCGGACAGGGTCTTGCCGTTCTTGACGATCGCCGGGAAGGCGACGCCCAGGGGAATGTCGGCATCGCTGACGCCGAGCGTCTCGAGAACGGTCTTCACCGCGCCCAGCACGTCGTCCGGCTCTGCGCGGCCACGGTCACCGACCACGGATTCGAGTTGTAGCTCCAGTAACCCGAGCCGGAGAGCTTCACGAGGTTCAGGTACCAATTGACCCCGGAGGTGTTGCTTGCGGCGTCCTGCCNAGCGAGGTCACACCCCATGTCGAGGCGATACTGACCAGAGAGGTTCGCGGATGCTGCGGGCACGGGCTATCCCTTGATC
>NZ_BADB01000037.1:0-2749 GCF_000333415.1 Microbacterium sp. B24
GCCCTGACGAGCGGGCCCGTGGTGATCTCGACGCCCTTCGTGTGCCCGTACTCGGGGTGTCCGGGGGTCAAGGAGCCCCACGTGCGGAGGGATTCCAGGTCGGACAGCTCGAGTCCGAAACCGCCGAGATAGAGCTGGACGTACTGGGTCAGCGACGAGTGTCCCGCGGAGAGGATGAAGCGGTCGCGGCCGATCCAGTGCGTGTCCGAGGGATCGTGGCGCAGGACGCGCTGGTAGAGCAGGTACGCGGCCGGCGCCAGGCTCATCGCCGTGCCGGGGTGTCCGTTGCCCACCTTCTCCACGGCATCCGCGGCCAGCACGCGAGCGGTGTCCACCGCGCGCCGATCGATCTCATCCCAAACCAGTTCCGACACGTGGTGCCCTTTCGAAAAGAGGGGAGTGCGTCCGACTCTCGAGCCGGCCGCGGCGGCGTCGAAGCGCTGCCTGCCGGCGCTCGGCGACGCCTGTGTTTTCAGCTTAGCGAAGTGCCGCGGGTCGCAGGCCGCATGTGTCGTCCGTGACAATTCGTCGGCGGATGCCGGCCGGTCGCAGGGCGTCCATGTCCCGGGCGATCACCCGATTGGTCGTGACCTAGACTGGACGAGGATCTGGAGTGAGCCGGGGAAGGGGTCAGCGGACATGGTGCAGTCGAGCGTGTCCGCGGTGACCGACGTCGCGGTCGCTCGTTCCCTCGGTCAGAAGGTCCGCGCCTACGTCGCCTTGACGAAGCCGCGCGTCTTGGAGCTGCTCCTGGTGACGACCGTTCCGGTCATGATCTTGGCGCAAGGAGGGATGCCGAGCCTCTGGCTCGTGCTGGCGACGGTGATCGGCGGCGCGATGAGCGCGGGATCGGCTGCCACCTTCAACATGTACCTCGATCGTGACATCGATGCGCATATGCGGCGCACCGAGAACCGACCACTCGTGACGGGCGAGGTGACGCCGCGGGGCGCCCTGGTGTTCGCGTGGAGTCTGGCCGTGGGGTCCACGCTCTGGCTTCTGCTGACCACCAACTGGCTGGCCGCGGCACTGAGCGCCGTCGCCATCTTCTTCTATGTGGTCATCTACACGATGCTGCTGAAGCGCCGCACCGAACAGAACATCGTCTGGGGTGGGATCGCCGGGTGCTTCCCCGTGCTCATCGGGTGGTCTGCGGTCACGGGATCGCTGACCTGGGCTCCCTTCGTCCTCTTCCTCCTCGTCTTCCTCTGGACTCCGCCGCACTACTGGCCGCTGTCGATGAAGTACAAGGGTGACTACCGAGAAGCAGACGTGCCGATGCTGGGCGCCACCCGCAACGGTCGGCAGGTCGGGCTGCAGGTCATCCTCTACGCCTGGGCCACCGTGGCCTCTTCGCTCCTGCTCATCCCGGTCGCGGGTATGGGACTCGTGTACACGGCATCCGCCCTCGTTTTCGGCGGCTGGTTCATCGTCGAGTCCCATGTGCTCTACAACCGCGCCGTCCGCGGGGAGCAGAGTCGTCCGATGCGTGTCTTCCACGCGTCGATCACGTACCTCACGCTCCTGTTCGTCGCCATCGCGATCGACCCGCTGCTGCCGTTCTGATCGGACGACGAAGGCGCCGGTCCCCGCGGGGACCAGCGCCTTCGTGTCTTCGGGTGCGGGATCAGACGGTGGGACGCTCGGCGGACGCCTGAGCGGGCTCGTCGGTCTCCGACACCGGTGAGGTGACCGTCTCGGCCACCGGTGCGGCGCTCGTCGCCGGCTCGACGATCTCGACCACGTCGATCTCTTCGGTGACGACACTCGGCGTCGCGCCGCGCGCGAGCGAGCCGATGGTACCGAGGGTGAGCGCCAGAGCCAGACCGATGAGGCCGACGCCGATGAGGATCGCGCCGAGAACGGCCCAGATCTGACCGGCGTAGACCTCGACGCCGGTGGCGGTGCCATCGGCGAGAGTGCTGGCCATGACGGTCAGCTTGTCGACGAGCAGGTAGACGCCGCCGCCGACGGCGACGAGCGAGCCGCCCACGAGCACCCAGAACGGGATGCTGCGGATCACACGGGCGGTGTTGGGCATGGGGAAGCTCCTTCTGTCACGTCGCCGCACGCGCGACGACACTTCGACTATCTGCGAACCACCAGAGGAGCAGTGATGCGCCGGCTATGAGATCGCTGTGGACCGGTCGCCGGCATCCAGCATGTCACGCGGCTGCTTCATGTGCAGGATCACCGCGGTCATCGCTGCCACGAGCGTCACGGCGAGCATCATGTGGATGTTCACGAGCGCGATCGGAAGGCCCGTGCGCGCCTGCCACAGCCCGATCGCGATCTGCACAAGTTCCACGCCCAGCAGCAGACCGGTCCATCTCCTCATGCCGGTCGCCGGGCTCAGCCGGTACGACCATCCGAACAGCACCAGCGTGAGCGCGAAGAGGGCGTATGCGGGCCAGCTGTGCACGTGCTGCCAGAAGATCGGATCCAGGCCGTTGCGGGCGGCGGCCGTGTCGCCGGCGTGCGGGCCGGAGCCGGTCAGCAGGATGCCGATGATCACGGTGACCAGCACGACGACACTCGTCACGTGCGCCACGACGGCATACCCGCGCGGCACGACGAGGACGCGCGCGCCGGGTCGGGCGTAGACGCGGACGACGTAGGCGGCGGCGATCGCGACCAGCGCCGCCGACAGCAGGTAGTGCAACCCGACGATGCTGGGGTGCAGGTGCAGCCACACCGTGATGCCGCCGATGACGGCCTGGAGGATGATGCCGATGCCGATGGCCAGGAC
>NZ_BADB01000036.1:0-10258 GCF_000333415.1 Microbacterium sp. B24
ATGTCGTACCACAGCGGTACCGGCGTGGTTTCTGCCCGATGGCTGAAGTTGAGTTCGGTGATCAGATACACCGAGTTGGGGAAGAACACGAGCCACAGCATCGTGGCGACGATCAGGTAGGCCCATACGGCGACCGCTCCCGCGCCGGCGATCTCCTCGGTCGCCAGGCCGATCACCGGGGTCAGCAGCAGAAGTCCCGCGCCGAGGACCACGGCGAGCAGAACCGGAAGGAAGGAGAGCCCGATGTTCAGCAGCATCGGCCGGTACAGCTTCACGCCGTAGACCCGCGCACGCAGCACGATCAGGACGCCCGCGTACAGGTTGAGCAGCGTGACGGCGATGACGCCGATGAGCAGAACTGGCATCGTGTCAGCCTGTCACACTCGACTCTCAGCGCAGCAGGTCGAGCACGCCCGCCGGATACACGGCGGGTGCGTCAGCCGCCGACAGTGCCGCGATCTCGTACCAGCCGACCGTCGTGTGGCTGTCGCGCACCGCCAGCCGTTGGTCCCGGGGCAGCGCGGCCAACTGCGGCGACTGCACGCGGAAGACGTGGACGATCTCGTGACCTCGACCGCTGGCGCCGTCGAAGATGTTCTCGGTCACCGCTTCGAGCACGACATCGTCGAGCTCGGCCGCCAGCTCCTCGGCGAACTCCCGGACGATGGCGCGCTCCGCCGTCTCGCCGAACTCGATGCCCCCACCAGGGGCGCGGAGGAACTCTCCGTGCTCGTCGGTCTGCGGGTAGGACTCGAGCAGCACGTGCCCGTCCGTGACCAGCAGGCCGACGGCGATCGCGCGGATGCGGGCGAGGCTCGCCAGCTCGCCGGCGTACGCGTCGACGGCTCGGCGATACTGCGGCAGCGTCGGCGCGAGCGTCTGCAGAGCCGTGCGCACCGCTGCGGTCGGCTTCTCGTCGTCATGCAATGCGAGGGCGAGGAAGGCGCGCGCAGAGCTGACCAGCGGGTCGTCGTCGCCGATGGTGCGCAGCAGCGCCATTGCGGAAGAGGCGTCGCCGACGTTGCGCAGCGAGCTCGCCAGCTGGATGATCGCCTCGGTGCGCTGGGGCGCGTCCAGCCCCCGCTCCAGGGCCTGCCGATACAGCGGGATCGCCGCATCTTCCTCCCCGAGCGCGTCGTGCAGTGACGCCCGCTCGAATGCGGCGCGGGCGTCGTCCAGTCCGCGCGCGTCGAGCAGTCGACCCAATTCTGCGCGCGCCGCCGCGGGGTCGTCCGCATCGAGGCGATCCCAGAACAGTGTGAACTCGTCGACGGGCGCTGCCACCGGTTCCGGTCGCAGCATGCTGCCCACGGCCGCGCGTATCCATTGCTGCGCACGTCGCAGCACCGGGTCGGTGAGGGACGACCTCGCGAACACGAGCAGCCCGCGCGAGGCTTCACCCGCGTCGCTCACGTCGCCCGCCAGCAGGTGCGGGATCAGCTCTCCGACTCCGATCGTGCGGACGACACCTGTCTCGCCTTCTTCCCATCGCGGGTCGGCCACGCGACGGCATCCTGCGGCGACGACGACGTTCTTGCGTCGGGTGGAGTTGGCACCCGACCACTCGCTCCCGGCGTGGAACAGCGCCGCGGCGCGATGACCCGTCTCCTCGAGCAGCTCGCGCGCCGCCGCCGTGAGGGCGTCCTCCCCCGCGTCGATCAGGCCGCCGGGGAGCTCACGCACCAGCGCGCGCGGACCGACGCGGTACTGCTCGAACAGGAGCACATCACCCGTGTCGGTGAGAGCCACGACCGCGACGGTGTCGCCCTGCTCGAGCACGTCCCATTCGGAGACCGAGCCGTCCGGGAGACGGTAGGTGTCCCTGCGTACGCGCGTGTAACCGTCGTAGGCCTCGGTCTCGGTGAGCAGCTCCCAGGGCTGCGCGCTCTCGGCGTCCATACGTCGATCCTCGCACCGGCCGTCGGTGCGCCCTCATCGGCGCCCTCGGACGCGCTCAGTCGCCCAGGATCTTGCGGATCTTTTCGACGCGCGCCGCGATGTCGCGTTCGAGTCCGCGTCCGGTCGGCTCGTAGTAGTGGCGGCCCCGCAGCTCGTCCGGCAGGTACTGCTGCGTGGCGACGCCCACCTCGAGATCGTGGGGGTAGACGTAGCCCTTGCCGTGACCGAGCCGCTTCGCGCCCGGGTAGTGCGCGTCGCGGAGGTGAGTGGGCACACGTCCGAAGCCGCCGGCGCGTACGTCGGCGATCGCCTTGTCGATCGCGAGGTAGGCCGCGTTCGACTTGGCGGTCGTCGCGAGGTAGGCGGTCGCCTCCGCCAGCGGGATCCGGCCCTCCGGCATGCCGATGAAGGCGACCGCATCGGCGGCGGCGACCGCGATGACGAGCGCCTGCGGATCGGCGAGGCCGACGTCTTCGGATGCCGAGATCACCAGACGCCGGGCGATGAAGCGCGGATCCTCCCCCGCCTCGATCATCCGCGCCAGATAGTGCATGGCAGCATCGACGTCGGAGCCGCGGATCGACTTGATGAACGCGCTGATGACGTCGTAGTGTTCGTCCCCTTGGCGGTCGTAGCGCAGCAGCGCACGGTCGACGGCCTGGGCCACGTGGGCCGCTGTCACGGCCGGGCGTTCGTCGCCGTCTGGATCGGCGTCGGCGACCATCGCCGCCGCTGCTTCGAGCGAGGTGAGTGCCCGGCGGGCGTCGCCGGAGGCGAGCTGGACGAGTGCGGTGCGCGCCTCGGCATCCAGCACCACGGCACCGGCCAAGCCGCGCGCGTCGGACACCGCGCGATCGAGCAGCAGGCCGAGGTCGTCGTCGGTGAGCGGCTTCAGTGTCAGCAGCAGCGAGCGCGAGAGCAAGGGAGAGATGACAGAGAAGGACGGATTCTCGGTGGTCGCGGCGATCAGGATCACCCAGCCGTTCTCCACACCCGGCAGCAGCGCGTCCTGCTGCGCCTTTGTGAAGCGGTGGATCTCGTCGAGGAAGAGGATCGTCGAGATGCCGTACAGGTCGCGCTGGGTCATCGCCTCCTGCATCACCTCGCGCACGTCCTTCACCCCGGCGGTGACCGCCGAGAGTTCCACGAACCGACGTCCGGACGTGCGCGCGATCGCCTGCGCCAGCGTCGTCTTGCCGGTGCCGGGCGGCCCCCACAGGATCACCGAGACGGCCGTCTTCGCGGCGCCCGCAGGGTCGGCGAGGGCGACCAAGGGAGATCCGGGTCGCAGCAGATGCCCCTGACCGGCCACCTCCTCCAGCGAGGTCGGTCGCATCCGCACGGCCAGCGGGGTCTGACCCTGGAAGAGAGCGGATGCCGATGCCACCGAACCAGGCTATCCGTGCCCGCCGACGTCGGGGTCGACCGCGTTTGTCGACAGCGCTCGCCGGGACGTAGTCTTCCCAGAGCGCCGCGCGGCCCGGATGACCGCGGTCGTGGTGCGCGACGACGAAGGAGGTCCGGGTGGCTGCGGCGGGCAAGAAGCAATCGCGCGACGAGAAAGAACGCGCACGCGTCTATCGGGCACGCCAGGAGTTCCACGCGAGCCTCATCGCGCGCCGGCGCCGCGACAACGTCATCGCCGGCGTCGCCGGAGGACTCCTCATCCTCGCGGTGGTCGGCGGGCAGGTCGCGTACTACACGGCGGGTCCGGGCGCTCCCACACCCGCACCGACAGACGCCGGCACACCCGCTCCGACTCCGGTCGAGCTGCCCGGCTCATCCGAGATCCCCGCCCCGACCCCGACGCCGACGACCGCTCCCTGACCGTCCTGGCCCCCGGCGAGCGTCCGGGGTGGGCGCTCCGCGGATGACGGGCGTGCCCGTATAGGCTTATGCCGACCGAACCCCCATGCGGCGTGCGCCGCGACGAGGTGCTATCCGTGACTGACGTCTCCCCTTCCCAGCCCGACCACGAGCCTGCCGAACAGGTCCCTGTCGAGGACACCGCCACCGTTGCCGCCGAAGAGGCCGCGCCCCTCGTCGACGAGGCGACGGCTGCGGACGCCGCGCCGGCTCCGGCCTCGCCGGCTCCGACTCCGACGCCTCGGGCGATGCCGGTTCCGCGCCCGCCCGCGCGACGCGCCGCGGTCGCCCCGCTTCCGGCGTCTGCGCCCGATTCGTTCGGTCGCGTGGACGACGACGGTACCGTCTCGGTCCGCGAGGGCGACGACTGGCGTGTCGTGGGTCAGTACCCCGATGGCACGCCCGCCGAGGCTCTCGCCTATTTCGAGCGCAAGTACGTCGATCTCGCCGGTGAGGTCACTTTGCTCGAGGTTCGTCACCGCAACGGTGGAGCATCGGCATCGGACCTGCGCACGACGCTGGCGACCGTGCGTGAGCGCGTCGTCGGTGCCGCCGCCGTGGGCGACCTCGCCGCACTGGAGGCGCGGCTGAGCGCGCTGGATGCCGCCCTCAGCGAGGCGTCGGCGGAAGAAGCCCAGGCCCAGCGCGAGGCGATCGACGCCGCCATCGCAGAGCGGACGGCGCTCGTCGAGCGGATCGAAGCCCTGGCCGCCCGCGACCCCAAGTCGATCCAGTGGAAGCAGACGACCGCCGAGATCGGCGAGCTGTTCGCACAGTGGCAGGCCCACCAGGCCACCGGGCCGCGTCTGCCCAAGAGCACGGGTCAGCAGCTGTGGAAGCGTTTCCGCGATGCGCGCGCCACACTCGACAAGCACCGCCGCGAGTTCTACTCGGGCATGGACGAACAGCACCGCGCCGCTCGCGACGCGAAGGCACGCCTCGTCGAGCGCGCCGAGGCGCTCGCCAGCAAGGGCGAGGACGGCATCGGCGCCTACCGCACGCTGCTGGACGAGTGGAAGAGCGCGGGTCGCGCCGGCAAGAAGGCCGACGACGCGCTGTGGGCGCGCTTCAAGGCGGCCGGCGATGCGCTGTACGCCGCACGCAGCGATCGTGAGCAGGCGGATGCCGAGGCGTCGCGAGAGAAGATCGAGGCAAAGCGCGCGCTGCTCGCTGAGGCTGCAGCCGTGCCGCAGGAGAAGGACCTGGTGAAGGCCCGGACGCTGCTGACCGGCATCCAGCGTCGCTGGGACGAGATCGGTCGGATCTTCCCGCGCGAAGCCGAGCGTGGGCTCGACGACGAGCTGCGCAAGATCGAGCAGGGCGTCAAGGCGCGTGAGGATGCCGACTGGAAGAGCAACAACCCCGAGACCAAGGCCCGTCAGAACGACATGACGCAGCAGCTGCGTGATGCCATCGCCGGCCTGGAAGCCGACCTGGAGAAGGCCAAGGCGTCGAAGAATGCGGGAGCCATCGCGAAGGCCACCGAGGCGCTCGAGGCACGCAAGGGCTGGCTGAAGGCCCTCGGCGGCTGAGGACACGTCCTCCCCGGCCGGGCCCCGTCCGAATCTGTCCACAGATCGCCGTCTCCCCGTCCGCGCACCGCGCGCGACGGGGAGACTGCCCTCATGGGCTGGCCCTTCCTCTACTTCGCCGGAGATCGGCTGTCGACGGCTGAGCTGAGCGCGGCTCGACTGGACGGCGATCTCGTCGAGGTCGGCGAGGCCTACATGCCGACGGATGCCGTGGAGACACGGGAACTGCGCGCGGGATCACTGCGTCCGCTGATGTCGGCAGCGCTCGCGCTGACGCGACGATCGGCGGCCTGGGTGCACGGTGCGCTGGCGGAGCCGCCGGTGCGCCATGACGTCCAGCGGTTCTCAGCGCGGCGGATCCATTCCGTGGTCGACAACCGACTGGTCTATCGCGACGTCGCGCTGCGCGGCGAGGACGTGATGGCGATCTCGGGTGTCGCCGTGACCACACCGGCCCGGACGCTCGCTGATCTCGTGCGGGATCAGTGCGGCGGCGTCGACACGGCGGCGGAGATCGCCGCTGTTCTCCGCTGGTCTCCGGGTCTTGCCTCGACGGCCGCGCAGGTCCTGGCCGACGGCCCGCCGCTGCACCACAAGCGCGCGGCCATCGCCGTGCTGCGCACGTGCGCTCAGGAAGAGGTCACCCGGTAGACGTCGTACACGGCGTCGATGCGGCGGACGGCGTTGAGTACCCGGTCGAGATGCACGATGTCGCCCATCTCGAACACGTAGCGGCTGAGCGCGAGGCGGTCGTTGGTGGTCTGCACCGACGCCGAGAGGATGTTGACGTGGTGCTCGCTCAGCACTCGCGTGATGTCGCTCAGCAGCCCGGAGCGATCCAGCGCCTCGACCTGGATGTGAACCAGGAACACGCTCTTGGTCGTCGGCGCCCAGGCCACGTCGATCATGCGGTCCGGATCATCCTGCAGCGACCGGACGTTCGTGCAGTCCGCGCGGTGCACCGACACGCCGCTGCCCCGCGTGACGAACCCGACGATGTCGTCGCCCGGCACCGGCGTGCAGCACTTGGCGAGCTTGACCAGGATGTCGGGGGCGCCGCGCACCAGGACACCAGAGTCGCCGCCGCGGGGCGCCTTCGAGCGTCCGATGTGCGGGATCTCGATCGGGCCCGTGGAGGTGTCTTCCTCAGAGCTGACCAGCGCTGTGACCTTCTCGATCACCGACTGCGTCGATACGTGCCCCTCGCCGACGGCGGCGTACAGAGCCGTGACGTCCTCGTAGCGCAGCTGATGGGCGACCTCGGTGAACGAGTCCTGGTTCATCAGTCGCTGCAGCGGCAGGTTCTGCCGGCGCATGGCCCGCGCGATGGCGTCCTTGCCCTGCTCCACCGCTTCTTCGCGGCGCTCCTTCGTGAACCACCCGCGGATCTTGTTGCGCGCCCGCGTGCTCTTGACGAAGCTCAGCCAGTCCTGGCTCGGCCCGGCATCCGGGTTCTTCGACGTGAAGACCTCGACGACATCGCCGGAGTGCAGCTCCGACTCCAGCGGCACGAGTCGACCGTTGACCTTCGCGCCCATCGTGCGGTGACCGACTTCGGTGTGCACCGCATACGCGAAGTCCACCGGTGTGCCCCCCGCGGGAAGACCGATGACCCTCCCCTTCGGGGTGAAGACGTAGACCTCCTTCGCGCCGATCTCGAAGCGCAGCGAGTCGAGGAACTCCCCCGGATCGGCCGTCTCCGCCTGCCAGTCGGAGATGTGCGCGATCCAGGCCATGTCGGTGTCGACGGCCTTCGTGTCGGACTTCCCGCCCGCCATCCGCTCCTTGTACTTCCAGTGCGCGGCGACGCCATACTCCGCCTGCTGGTGCATCTCGTTGGTGCGGATCTGGATCTCGACAGTGCGTCCGCCGGGGCCGATCACGGTCGTGTGCAGCGATTGGTAGAGGTTGAACTTCGGGGTGGCGATGTAATCCTTGAAGCGACCCGGAATCGGCGTCCACCGCGCATGGATCGAGCCCAGCACGGCATAGCAGTCGCGCACGGTCCCGACGAGCACGCGGATGCCGATGAGGTCGTAGATGTCGTCGAACTCGCGGCCGCGCACGACCATCTTCTGGTAGACCGAGTACAGCTGCTTGGGCCGGCCCATGACGCGCCCCCGGATGCGGAGGTCACGCAGGTCGGCCTCGACGGCCTCGATCACCTTGTGGACGTACTCTTCGCGCTGAGGCGTGCGCTGCTTCACGAGGCTGTCGATCTCGGCGTACAGCTTCGGGTGCAGGACGGCGAAGGACAGATCCTCCAGCTCGCTCTTGACCGCCTGGATGCCGAGCCGGTGAGCCAGCGGCGCGTAGATCTCGAGCGTCTCGGTCGCCTTCTTCGCCGCCTTCTCCGGGGGCACGAAGCCCCAGGTGCGCGCGTTGTGCAGCCGGTCGGCCAGCTTGATGATCAGCACCCGGATGTCTTTGGACATCGCGACGATCATCTTGCGGACGGTCTCCGCCTGCGCGGCGTCTCCGTACTTGACCTTGTCGAGCTTGGTGACGCCGTCGACGAGCATGGCGACCTCGTCGCCGAAATCCGCCGTCAGCTCGTCGAGCCGGTAGTCGGTGTCTTCGACGGTGTCGTGCAGGAGGGCGGCGGCGATGGCGCGCGGACCGAGGCCGAGGTCGGCGAGGATCTGCGCGACGGCCAGCGGGTGCGTGATGTAGGGTTCGCCGCTCTGCCGCTTCTGGCTGGCGTGCGCCCGAGCCGCCACCTGATAGGCGCGCTCGATGATCGCGACGTCACCCTTCGGGTGGTGCGTGCGGACCGTGCGGATCAGCTGTTCGACGCCGTTGCGTGACGGTGCACGCGAGAAGATGCGAGGCACCAGGCGGCGCAGAGTGGAACTGGGCGGGGGCGCGACGTTTCCGGCAGACGTGGGAACCGTCTCGGCCATCCGCTCACCTCCGCCTTGAATGATCCGTCAATCCTACGCCCGGCCGGACCGTGCCCTGCTCATGCGTCGACGCGGGCGCGCTCGCGTGCAGCGAGAACGCGCGCATCGCGCGCCTTGAGGTCCGACTCGTTCTCACGCAGCAGCGAGTACAGCGGCGCCGCGACGAACAGCGTCGAGTATGCGGCGACGATCGTTCCGACGAAGATCGACAGGGAGATGTCGGTCAGCGTCTGCGCGCCGAGCCACAGCGCTCCGATGAACAGGATCGCTCCCGTGGGAAGCGCGGCGACCACCGTCGTGTTGATCGATCGGATCAGCGTCTGGTTCACCGCGAGGTTGACCGACTCGCCGAAAGTACGCCCCGACTTCTCGCCGTCTTCGCGGGTGTTCTCGCGGATCTTGTCGAAGACGACCGTCGTGTCGTACAGCGAGTACGACAGGATCGTGAGGAAGCCGATGACGGCCGCGGGCGAGATCTCGAATCCGAAGAGGGCGTAGACGCCGACCGTGACGACCAGAACATCGATCAGGCCGATGATCGCCGCGACCGACATCTTCCAAGTGCGGAAGTAGATGGCGAGGATCACGAACGTGAGCGCGAGGAAGATCGCGAGCCCCCACAGCGACTGGCGGGTGACATCCTGACCCCAGCTCGGTCCGATGAAGGACGAGCTGACGTCGGACTCCTGCACGGCGAACTTCTGCGCCAAGGCGGTGGTGACGGCCTGGGTCTCCGTGTTGGTCATCTGGTCGGTCTGGATGCGAAGCGCGTCCGAACCGATGGTCGTGACCTTCGTCGTCGCGCCGGGAACCACGGACTGCACGGCCGCCGTCGCAGCGGTCTGATCGGGATTCGCGACCTGGTTCACGGTGAACTGCGACCCGCCGGTGAACTCGATCGAGAACTGGACCGGCCGAAACAGCGGCACGAGGGCGGCCGCGATGACCAGGGCTGCGGCGATGATGAACCACAGTCGGCGACGTCCGACGAAGGGGAAGGAGGTCTTGCCCGTGTAGAGGTCGTTTCCGAACTCGTTCATAGAGCGCATCAGTCGTCTCCCTCCATCGCCGAGTTCGGTCTGCCGGTGTTCTTTGCGGCCAGTTCCGCCTGCTTGCGCTCCGCGATCGTCTGGCGGCGCTCCGCCTCACCGCGTGAACGGCCCGTACGTCGAGCAGCGGAGCCCTTCGCTCCGTCCAGGACCGGGGTGCGGAATTGCGCGCGCCCTCGATAGACGGCGCCGAGCGCATCGGGATCGAGACCGGAGAGCGGGTGTCCTCCGCCGAAGAAGCGGGTACGCGCCAGCAGTTGAAGAACCGGATGGGTGAACAGGATGAAGATCAGGATGTCGATCAAGGTCGTAAGACCCAGGGTGAAGGCGAATCCCTTCACGGTCGCGTCCGCCAGGATGTACAGCACCACGGCCGCGAGGATGTTGATCGACTTCGAGATGTAGATCGTGCGCTTCGCTCGGCCCCAGCCGTCTTCGACGGCGCCCGTGATCGACTTGCCGTCACGAAGCTCGTCGCGGATGCGTTCGAAGTACACGATGAACGAGTCGGCGGTGAAACCGATCGTGACGATCAGACCCGCGACGCCGGCCAGCGACAGGCGGAAGCCCATGCGCCAGGCCAGAATGCACAGTGTGATGTAGGTGAGCACACCCATCACGCCGAGAGAGGCGATGATGACGAAACCGAGCGCGCGGTACACGATCAGCGAGTACAGCGCCACGAGCGCCAGACCGATCAGGCCGGCGATCAGGCCGATCTGCAGCTGCTGCGAGCCCAGCGTCGCCGAGATGGCGTTGTCGCTCACGATGCCGAAGCTGAGCGGCAGGGCGCCGTACTTGAGCTGGTCGGCCAGCGTCTTGGCGCTCTCCTGGTTGAAGGAGCCGCTGATCTGCGGCTTGCCGTCGAGGATCACACCGTTCATGGACGGCGCCGAGATGACCGTTCCGTCCAGAACGAAGGCGAACTGGTTCTGCGGGGTCTTGCCCGCCTGGGTGAACGCGTAGAGCCGCTGGCTGACCTCGCCGAAGATCTTTGTGCCCTGATCGT
>NZ_BADB01000035.1:0-4425 GCF_000333415.1 Microbacterium sp. B24
GGCGAGAGCGGTGGCGACCCCCCGGCCCGCGGGCACGTGGGGCGGCATCGACCCGGTAGCCGGGCAGCAGGGTCTGGACGAGGGCGCTGCGGCCATCGACCGTCGTCTGACCGAGCACATCCGGGGGCGCCGAACGGCAGCACTCCACGCACCCCCGCGGTCAGCGACGTCAACGCCCGCGCCTCGGAGCGCAGATCCTGCTCGGCCTGGTCGTTGACGGGTACGCGCACCACGACTCGTCGGCCGTCGTCGAGCGTGGCGATCGCGCTGTCGTAGCGGCCGGAGACGCCCTCGGTCAGCGGCGCCACACCGACCACCGCGACGCGGGGAAGGGCCGACGTGACCGACGCGGCTAGAGTGAGTGGTGAGCGTGCCATGCCCCCAGGGTAGGTGTGCCGCGCCCCGTCCCCGTGTGCGCCACGCCCGTCGAGGAAGGTCCCGGATGTCGCCATCGGCTGAGCCGCCCGTTCCCGTTCGTCCGCCCGCTCTTGCGCGCGGCGGCATCGACCGCTGCGCCGAGGAGCGCGACGCACCGGACCTGCTTGCGCGTCTTCGCGCCGAGAGGTCGACGCGGGTGGTCGCCGTGCACGGCGATCGCGCCCCGCTCGACGGCGACGGGACGCTGCGCACCGTGCCGGTCGAGAGCATTCGTGACGGGGTGTCGTGGGCATTCCTCGGACGCGACGGCGCAGGCGCCGCGGTGCTGCTCGCGGCATCCGGCGCCGACCATGACGTTCCCCTGAGCGCGCATCCCGCCGACGGGTGGGCAGCGCTGCGGGCGGTCGGCGGAGAGATGTCGGCCACGGACGCCGGACTCCTCGTCGAGGCGGTCGCTCTGGGGCGATGGCTGGTGGAAGCGCCCTTCTGCTCCCACTGCGGTGCGCGCACCGAGGAACGTGCAGCGGGCTGGGCGCGCCACTGCCCGGTCTGCGGGCGCGAGCATTTTCCCCGCACCGACCCCGCCGTCATCGTCGCCGTGATCTCTCCGGACGGCTCGTCGTTGCTGCTCGGCAAGAACGCGCTGTGGGCGGATCGCAACCTCTACTCGACGTTCGCCGGCTTCGTCGAGGCGGGGGAGTCGCTGGAGTCGGCGATCGTGCGCGAGGTGCAGGAGGAGGCCGGCGTGATCGTCGAGGCGCTGCACTACCGGGGGTCGCAGTCGTGGCCCTACCCGCGCTCGCTGATGCTCGGATTCCATGCGACGGCGGTCAGCATGTCGGCGGCCTGCGCCGACGGCGAGGAGATCGTCGACGTCCGGTGGTTCTCGCGCGGGGAGATCCGTGGAGCGCTGCGCGGCGAGGGCGACGTGCTCCTTCCGGGCACGACATCCATCGCGCACCGGCTGATCGCCGACTGGGCGGGAGATCCCGCGTGAGCGGACGCGCACTGGAGGGCCTGGACGACGAGCAGCGGGTCGCGGCGGCGACGCTGCGCGGACCCGTGTGCGTGCTTGCGGGCGCCGGCACGGGAAAGACGCGGGTGATCACGCACCGCATCGCCCACGGCGTCGACACGGGGGCTTATTCGCCGTCGAGAGTCATGGCGGTGACCTTCACAGCGAAGGCAGCGGGGGAGATGCGCGGGCGGCTCCGCGCGCTCGGTGTCGAAGGGGTCGCCGCACGCACGTTCCATGCGACCGCGCTGGCGCAACTGAACTTCTTCTGGCCGCAGCTCGCCCGCGACACCGCACCCTCGATCATCGACAACAAGGTACGCGTGCTCGGGCAGGCCGCCGACAGCCTGGGCCTCCGCCTGGACGGCACCACCCTGCGCGACGTCGCCAGCCGCATCGAATGGCGCAAGGTCGCGATGCGCACGATCGATCAGGATGCCGCAGCGCACCCCGAGGGGCTTGGTGCCGCCCTGGATGCACCGGCGCTCACAGACCTGCAGCGCCGATACGAGAAGCTGAAGGACGAACGCCGTCAGCTGGACTTCGAGGATGTCCTGCTCGCGTGCGCCGGGATGCTGGAATCGGAGCCGCGCGTCGCGGCGGCCGTGCATGAGCAGTACCGCCACCTGACGGTCGACGAGTTCCAAGACGTCTCGCCTGTGCAGCACCGCCTCCTGGAGCTCTGGCTCGGAGACCGACGAGACCTCTGCGTCGTCGGCGACGCGAGCCAGACCATCTACTCGTTCGCCGGCGCCGACCCGCGCTACCTGCTCGAGTTCCCCGACCGCTACGAGGATGCCACCGTCGTGCGGCTGGAACGCAACTACCGCTCCGACCCGGCGATTCTCGGTGTCGCGAATGCGCTCATGCGCGGACGCCCCGGAGCCCTGGTCCTGCGTTCGGACCGATCGACGGGCCCCGTCCCGTCGGTCACCGCGTACGACGACGATCAAGCGGAAGCCGACGGCGTGGCTGCGGCGGTGGCGGCCCAGCTCGCGTCGGGCATCGAGCCGAACGAGATCGCCGTGCTGTATCGAGCCAACGCGCAATCAGCGCCCGTGCTCTCGGCCCTCGCCTCGCGCGGCATCGCTGCGACCGTCCTCGGCGGCAAGCGATTCTTCGACCTGCCCGAAGTCCGCCAGGCGGTTTCGCTCCTGCGCGGCGCCTCTGTCGCACCGACCGCGGACGGTCTGGTGCGGGCGGTGCGGGACGTGCTGCGGTCGGTCGGCTTGACCGACGACCCGCCTCCGGCCGGTGGGGCACTTCGCGACGCGTGGGAGGCGCGAGCCGCCGTGCTGCGTCTGGCCGAGCAGGCACCGGAAGACACCACCCTGCGGGCGTTCACCGACGAGCTCATCCTTCGTGGGCGCAGTCAGCACGAGCCCACTCTGCGGACGGTGACGCTCGCTACGCTCCACGCGGCGAAAGGCCTGGAGTGGGACCACGTCCACCTCCTCGGGCTCGCGGAGGGACTGCTGCCGATCTCTTACGCCACGGGCTTCGACGAGATCGACGAGGAACGAAGACTCGCCTACGTGGGGGTCACGCGGGCTGCGCGTACCCTTTCGATGAGCTGGTCGGAACGGTCGGGATCGCGCCCGCGTCAGCGTTCTCGCTTCCTTCAGGAGATCGGCACAGGCACCGTGCGTGCGGGCGATGCGCATGCCACGTCCGCCGGACGCGCGCGGCGCTGAGCCCCACCGAGAGGCTCGACGGCGGCTCATCGGGGCGTGACCCAGAGGAATCGAGGGCGTCGCGCAGAAGCCTGCCGGTGAGGATGCCGGCTTCGATCAGCAGGCCGGGATCCGTGCGTACCGGATCGCGACCGAGCAGCTGCGCAGCAAGGAGCGGCCACTGCGGGTCTTCGGCGGTGCGACGCGCGTGCTCGCACGCGGTGCACGCCGTCACGCCGGGGACGACGACGGGTCCGACGTGCACGCGGTCGCCGGCGAGTTCGATCGGGATATGGGTGACGTCGGCACGCATGAGCCGCGCGGCACGGCGCGGCTCGATGAGCCGGTCGGCGACGACGATCACCGGCACCCCCTGCTGCGGCGCGTCCACGGCCCAGGTGTCGACCGACACGCGCGCCAGGCCCGCGGCATCCCACCCCGCCATCAGCGCTTCACGCTCGATGCTCGTCAGCGATTCGGGCACCTCCACCCTGACCGCGCGCGGCGTCGGTGACTCACGGGTGAGCGCTTGCTCGATTCGTCCCGCGAACTCTGCGGCTTCCGCCGCGGTGGCGCCGAAGCTGCGTGCCAGAGGGACCAGCCCCGCGTCGGCGACGCCGTCGGCGAGGGCATCGAGGAGGCGCTCCTGCCACGGGAGCACGCCGTCGACGCGGATCGCCGGATCCGTGCCGAGTTGGAGGCTGGAAGGCGTGCGCCACAGCGGCGGGGACGAAGCGGCCAAGCGGAGCATGCCCCGATTCTGAGGCCCGACGCGCCCGCCTGCCGCGACTGTCCACAGACGCGGCACGGGACCCCGGAGAGATTCCGGCGGGGGAGGAGGCGCCGGCTCACACCGGCCGGGGATCCTCCGGACCGTCGTCATCGGTGGTGCGCGCCTCGGGTGCGCCTCCGCCCTGCTCCGCCTCTCCAGCCGCCTCCTCGGCCGCTTCGGCCAGCAGCGCGTCCAGCGCCTCGTCGAGAGCATCCCGTTCGGGGTCCTCGCCGCGTTCGTGGGCGACCAGACGTGCGACGAGCGCCTGCGGGTCGTCGATGTCACTCGCTCCCGGCATGAGGTCGGGGTAGTCCCAGAGGCGATCGCGCGCCTCGATGCCCACGGCATCCGTGACGGCCCGCCACATCGCCGCCGCTTCGCGCAGTCGTCGGGGGCGCAGTTCCAAGCCGACGAGGGAGGCCATCGCCTGTTCGGCGGGACCGCCCACCGCTCGGCGGCGACGCACCGCCTCGGCGATCTTCGCCGAGGCGGGAAGACGCGAGGTCGCATCGGCGGTCACGACCTCCACCCAGCCTTCGATGGTCGCCAGGAGGGACTCTAGAGGATCCCCGGGACNGGCTCGAATC
>NZ_BADB01000034.1:0-3499 GCF_000333415.1 Microbacterium sp. B24
AGCTCGGTCCCGGGGATCCTCTAGAGTCTGCCGTGGTCCTCGTGCGCCGTCATCGCGCACGACAGTCGACAGGTTGCGACTCTCGAAGCCGAACTCGCCGCTCGCGAGGTGCCCACGCGCACCCGCGGGCAGCGAGCGCTGGCTGAGGCCCGCGCGGTGGCGGATCTGCTGCGCATCGCACTGCTGGCGGAGCTCGATCCCGCCGGCTGGAGCCTCGAGGACGCCGTCGATGCCCTTCGCGCCGGCGGGATGGATCCGGTCGAGATCCGCCGGCTGCGTACCGCCCTGCGGCTGTCGGCGCTCGCTGCGGAGCCGCCGGCGGAGGCTGCCTCCGACGAGCGGGTCGTCTCCAGCGCCGAGCTGCTGGTCTCCGCGCTCGGTCATCCCGTCGCGTTCGCCCTGCTCGACACCCGAGAGGGTCGCCGCGCCGAGCGGATCGCGCGGACCCTGGCGGATGTCCGCGCTCACTGGGATCTCGTCCACGCGGGCGGGGCCCAGGCGCCCACCGCCCACGAGATCCTGTGGAGTGCGTGGGACGGCCTGGGTGCCGAGCGGTCATGGGTCGCCGCAGCCGAGGGGTCGGGGCCGCTCGCCGCACAGGCCGGCAGAGAGCTCGACGCGCTGGTGGCACTCTTCCAGGCCGCCAAACGTCACGGCGAGAGAGCGGACGGCACCTCACCCGGGGCGTTTCTGCGCGGCATCCTCGATTCGGACGTCGCCGAAGATCGGCTGGTCGACGATTCCCGGGCGGATGCCGTCGACATCCTCACCCCCGCCGGCGCCCTCGGAGCCGAGTACGACACCGTCGTCGTCGCCGGGGTCCAGGAAGGCGTCTGGCCGAACCTGCGGGCGCGAGGAAGTCTGCTGCAGACCTGGCGGCTGGCGCCGCTCGCCCTCGGGGGTTCCGAAACCGCCGACACGCTGGATCGACGACGCGGGGTGCTCCACGACGAGTTGCGTCTGTTCGCGCGCGCGTGCTCCCGCGCCCGCCGACGCCTCATCGTGACCGCCGTCGACGACGACGACACGGGGCCGAGTCCGCTCTTCGAGATGCTCCCGCAGGCGCAGCCCGCCGCACGCTCGGCGGCGCATCCGCTGACCCTGCGTGGGCTGGTTGCCCAGCACAGACGTGCGCTCACGGAGCGTCGAGCAGACCCCTCCACGCGACGCGCCGCCGCCGAGCAGCTGCGGCTGCTCGCTGCGGCGGGCGTTCCGGGCGCCGCGCCCGACGAGTGGTATGGCATCGCCCCCGTGACTTCCACAGCGCCGTTGCGCGATCTCACGCGCGAGGACGTGCGCGTATCGCCGTCGCGGCTCCAGACGGTGGAGGAGTGCGAGCTCAACTGGCTGCTCGCCGACCTGGGGGCGGATGACGGGGGAGCCGTCGCGGGCCTCGGCACGCTGGTGCACGCGGCGATGGAGCGCGCAACGGGCTCCGACGAGGACGCGCTGTGGGCGGTCGTGGACGCGCGGTGGAGTGAACTGGAGTTCGAGTCCGCCTGGCGCGAGCGCTCGGAGCGCGTGCGGGCGCGCGAACTCGTGCGACGACTGTCGCTCTATCTGCGGCGGTTCGAACTCGCGGGCGGAACCGTCATCGGCGCGGAACCGCATTTCGAGGTCCCGGTCGCCCTCGATCCGGCCGGCGGTCACGGTGCCATCGTCAGCGGCTACATCGATCGCGTGGAGCGCACGGCCTCCGGGGAGGTGGTGATCGTCGATCTCAAGACCGGAAAGCGTGAGCCGCAGACCGACGCGAAGGTCATCGACAATCCGCAGCTCGCCGCCTACCAGCTGGCGCTCGATGCGGGCGCCATCCCCGAGGCTGCCGGCCTCACGCCCGGCGGGGCGAAGCTGCTCGTGCTGCGCCCGTCCGCGGCCACGAAGGATTATGTGGAACCCCGCCAGCCGCCGCTGGACGACGTCGCTCGCGACGCCTTCCTCGCCCGAGTGCGGGAGGCGGCGACCGTCATGAGCGGCGCGGAGTTCTCGGCGCCGTATGAGGAGCACTGTCGCGATGATCACTCCTACGGCCTGTGCCGCATCCACACGATCAACGCGGTGAGCGCGTCATGAGCGCCGTCTCTCCGACCGCGCTCGCGGCCGCCCTCGGCCAGTTCCCTCCCACGGACGAACAAGCCCGGGTGATCGCGGCGCCCCTCGCGCCCGCGCTCGTCGTCGCCGGCGCCGGCAGCGGCAAGACCGAGACGATGGCGGGACGCGTGGTGTGGCTCGTGGCGAACGGCCTCGTTCCGCGTGACGCGGTGCTGGGTCTGACGTTCACCCGCAAGGCCGCCGGCGAACTCGCCGAGCGCGTGCACCGCCGACTGCAGCGGCTTGCGGAGTTCGAACGCCGCGGACTCGTTCCCCATCTCGAGGCCCTGCACGCGCGGGGGCAGCTGGGGATCCTCGGCGAGCTCGAGCGCAGCGGTGCACCGTCGTCGTCGCGGTACGCCGTGCTCGATGAACTCGTCGTCGCCACCGGCGCCGTCGCGGTCCCCGATGAGGTGTCGGCCGACGCGCTGCTGGAGCGGCCGACCGTCTCCACGTACAACAGCTTCGCCGACAGCATTGTCCGCGAGCACGCCGTCAGACTCGGCCGCGACGCCGAAGCCGCCGTTCTCAGCGAGTCGGCGGCCTGGCTGCTGATGCGACGTGTCGTGCTCGAGTCGGACGATCCGCGGCTGGAGGTACGCGAAGAGGCGCTGCGTTCGATCATCGATGCCGCCCTGCGCATCGCCCGTGACGCTGCTGACAACCGCGTCGACCTCGAGCAGCTCGCGCGCTTTCCCGCGCGCTTCTCGGACGTTCTGGAACGGCCATCGACGTCGGCGCGCGTCACGGTGTACGCCGACATCGCGAAAGCGCAGGTGGCCGTCGGCGCACTGGACGTCCTCGCGGATCTTGCACGGGAGTACGCCCGGCGAAAGCTCCGTCGAGGGGTGATCGATTTCTCCGACCAGGTCGCGGGCGCCTGCGAGATCGTCGAAGCGCATCCGACCGTCGGAGAGGAGTTGCGCGATCGCTATCGCGTGGTGCTGCTGGACGAGTACCAGGACACCTCCGTCGTGCAGACCCAGCTGCTCGCCTCCGCCTTTCGCGATGCGGCCGTCATGGCCGTCGGAGACCCTCACCAGTCCATCTACGGCTGGCGGGGGGCGAGCGCCGGCAACCTCGGCGACTTCGCGACGGCATTCAGCAGCACCGGTCGGGCCGAGACCTTCGCGTTGATGACGAGCTGGCGCAACAGCGTCGACGTGTTGCGCGCGGCTGACGCCGTGCTTGCGCCTCTTGCCGAGAGCGTCCCGGTCGTCGTCGAAGGCCTGCGACCTCGTCCGGGAGCGGGCTCGGGCGAGGTGGAGATCCACATCGACACCGACATCGATGCGGAGGCCGACGCCGTGGCGGACTGGTTCGCGCGTGTACGGCACGAGCGCGCCCGAGCGGGCGCCGCGACGACAGGAGCCGTGCTCTTTCGCAGCAAGAAGCACATGGGCATTCG
>NZ_BADB01000033.1:0-5401 GCF_000333415.1 Microbacterium sp. B24
ACGTCCGCGATCGGGGGGAGGCGTTCGCCGGCATCCTTCACCCCGGCAGCGATTACTACGTCGACCTGTACGCGCCCGATCCGGTGACCGCGGTGGCGGCGGTGGTGGATGCCGGAGGTGTGCCGATCATCGCTCATCCGGCGGGCAGAGGGGGCTTGCTGCCCGAAGGTCTCCTGGGGCGCATGCTCGATGCCGGGCTCGCGGGCTTCGAACTCGGCCATCGGGAGAACCGGGAGCCGGCACTGGGGGCGCTGCAGACGCTCGTGGCCGAGCGGGACCTCATCGTCACCGGATCCAGCGACTATCACGGACTGGGAAAGCCCAACCAACCGGGAGAGTTCACGACCGCCGACGAGATGGTGCAGCGCATCATCGGGAGGGCGACGGGCAGTTCGCCCGTTTTCGCCTGATCTCGCGATGCAGCAACCCACACCGCTCGAGCGGCGCATCGATGCGGCCGCTCACCGCGTGCTTCGGGGCGCGCCCGACCGCGGCGCGCGCGCGACAGCCGTGGAGTTGGCCGTCTTCGTGGTCAAGCAGGCGTGGGCCTGCGTGTTCGGCTTCTCGTTGCTGGCGGTGATCGTCGCGGCCCGATTGTGGTGGCCCGACGATGCTGCGCTGGCGCGCAACGACGCGTTGACGATCGCGGCCGTACTGATCCAGATCGCGATGCTCGCGGGGCGGCTCGAAACCGGCCGTGAACTGTGGGTGATCGTGCTCTTCCACGTCGCCGGCACGGTGATGGAACTGTTCAAGACGGATGCCGGATCGTGGACCTACGCGGCCGACGGCGTGCTGCGAATCGGCGGCGTACCGCTGTTCAGCGGATTCATGTACGCCGCCGTCGGCTCGTACATGGTGCGCGTCTACCGGCTGTTCGATCTCGCGTTCGTCCGCTACCCGCCGCGGTGGATCACGACGATCGTGGCGGCATCGATCTACGTGAACTTCTTCGCGCATCACTTCGTCTGGGATCTGCGCTGGGTGCTCCTTGTCGCTGTCGCGCTGCTCTGGGCTCGGACGGTCATGCACGCGCGCGCCTGGCGTCGCACATTGAGGCTGCCGCTCCTGGCGGCCTACGCCGGCGTGGCGCTGTTCATCTACCTCGCAGAGAACATCGGCACGTGGGCGGGTGCGTGGGCGTACCCCGACCAGCTGGATGGATGGCATCCCGTCTCGATCACGAAACTGGTGTCGTGGTTCCTGCTGATGATCGTGTCGGTCGTCATGGTGACCTGGGTCTACCCGCCGCAGGCGCCGGCGACCGAGCCTGCGGGGCGGTGAACGGCCTCGGCGCGGTGCCCGAGGCGATGCGATCAGCGCGTAAGGTCAGGCTCCCGCGACAGGGGGAGCGGCGGGTGCGCCGCCGCCCGAGCCGCGGCGACGACGGCGGCGACGCGCGGGCGCGGCGTTGCCGTCGCGGTGCTCCTTGCCGGCGCCGTCGTGGGTTCCTGCGCCCTCGGCGGCAGCGGCAGCATCGCCGGTGTGCGCCGTCTCGGCATCCGCGCCCGTCGACGATCCTTCGGCGAACGTCGAGCCGATCGTCGACGACCCGGAGCGGCGACGGCGGCGACGGCGGGTGCCGGTCTCAGCGGCTCCCTCGGCCGCGGCATCGGCTGCGCGCTCGGGAGCCGGGCGCTGCGTGCGCACCGCCTCCGTCTTGGGCGCCTTCGCGATGCGGCCCTTGGTCCCCGCCGGGATGTCCAGGTCGGTGTACAGGTGCGGGCTCGACGAGTACGTCTCGACCGGCTCCGGCTGCCCGAACTCGAGCGCCCGGTTGATCAGGGCCCACTTGTGCAGGTCGTCCCAGTCGACGAAGGTGATGGCGATACCCGTCTTGCCGGCGCGGCCGGTGCGTCCCGCGCGGTGCAGGTAGGTCTTCTCGTCGTCCGGGATCGTGTGGTTGATGACGTGGGTCACGTCGTCGACATCGATACCGCGGGCGGCGACGTCGGTGGCGATCAGCACGTCCTTCTTGCCGGCCTTGAACGCGGCCATCGACCGCTCACGCGCCTCCTGGCTCATGTCGCCGTGCACGGCACCCGCATTGAACCCTCGGTCGTTCAGCTCGTCCACCAGCTTCTGAGCGGCGCGCTTGGTGCGGGTGAAGACCACCGTCTTACCCCGGCCCTCCGCCTGCAGGATGCGGGCGATCACCTCGTCCTTGTCGAGCGAGTGGGCGCGGTAGACGAGGTGCTTGATGTTGGCCTGCGTCAGTCCCTCATCGGGGTCGGTCGCCCTGATGTGGATCGGGTTGCTCATGAAGCGGCGCGCGAGGGCCACGATGGGGCCGGGCATCGTCGCCGAGAAGAGCTGGGTGTGGCGCACCGGCGCGACCTTCTGGAAGATCTTCTCGATGTCGGCGAGGAAGCCCAGGTCGAGCATCTTGTCGGCCTCGTCGAGCACGACTTCGATCGCACCGCTCAGATCGAGCAGGCGCTGGTTGTTGAGATCGATCAGGCGACCCGGTGTGCCGACGACGATCTGCGCACCGGCTTTCAGCTGGTCGATCTGGCCTTCGTACGCCTTGCCGCCGTAGATGGCGACCACGCTCGTGGAGCGGTTCTGGGTGAGCATGTCCATGTCTTCGTAGACCTGGACGGCCAGCTCGCGGGTCGGAACGACGATGAGCGCCTTCACACCCGGCGCCGGGTCGAGGCCGAGACGCTGGACGACGGGGATGCCGAAGCCGAAGGTCTTGCCCGTTCCGGTCTTGGCCTGGCCGATGATGTCCTGGCCCGGCAGCCCCAGCGGAATCGTCTGCTCCTGAATGGGGAAGGCGTCCACGATGCCCTTGGAGGCGAGGGCCTCGACGATGTCGGGATCGATTCCGAGTTCAGCGAATGTCGTCACAATACGTGCCTGTCTGGCGGTGAGAAGCCGCCGGTGAGGAAGTCCACGCCTTCTACTCATCCGCAGGCGCGGGGGTCTCGATCCATCGCCGAGACCTGACCAGCCTACCGGAGGGTGTCGTGACGACCTCGGAAGCGGCGGGTCGCATCTAGGCTGGGGGCGTGGTGACCTGGCCCTGGCAGCGCGACCGCACCGTCGCACGGACGCTGCGCGTGCGCTCTCGCGGCGACTTCGGCGACGTCCGGCGCGTCGACTTCGAAGAGCTCGCACCCGACATCGACACGTTCCTCGGTCAGGCCGCGTACCTGCAGCTCGGATACTTCGAGACGCTCAGCGAGCTGATCGCACCGACCCCCGAGCTGACGCAGAAGGAATCGATCTCGGTGGCTGCCGGAGCGGCCCTGCACAAGCACCGCGCGATCCTCGCCCTCATCCGTGAACGCGGCGACGATCCCCTCGATCTCATGCTTCCCTTCCGTGAGCCGCTCGACGCATTTCGCCGGTCGACGCACGGTGCCCGCTCCCTCGAGACGATGCTCTCGGTGCACATCACGGCGGGCATGCTGGACGACTTCTATCTGGCGCTGTCCTCCAGCTACGGCGTGACGGGCCGGCGGGTCGCGGAGATCCTGCGCGGCGACGACGACCGGCAAGCCCTCGTCGACATCATCGCGGGCGCGATCGCCGCCGATGAGCAGTGGAAATCGCTGCTCGCTCTGTGGGGACGTCGCCTCGTGGGCGACACCCTGCTCATCGCCCGCGCCGCGCTTCGTCCTCAGACCTTGGATGCCGCGGAGGAGCGCAAGGTCGAGCCGGTGTTCACCGACCTTCTCGGTGCGCACTCGCGTCGCATGTCTGCGATGGGGCTCGACGCCTGACAGAGGGGCCGCGCCGTCGGCCCGGCGAGCTCAGGAGATCTTCAGCCGCAACCGCTCGCGCGCGTCGTGGTTCGCGCGCACTCGCGTGAGGATGGCGAGGACCGCGGGTACGACGACCGCGGGGACGGCGATCGAAAGGATCCACAGCCACGGGTCCAGCGTCGTCAGACCGGCCCAGGTGAGGGCCATCCAGACCACTCCGCCCAGGACGGCACCGAGCACGGGGGCGACGGCGCTGCCACGCGAGGGGCGTCCGGGCATGAGGTAGTGCAGGACGCCGCCGTAGGCGCCGCCGAAGATGAACGCGAGCAGGATGTCCACGGTGGGATGCCGGTGCTCAGGCGACGAAGCCGACGCGCCGGGACTCTTCCGTGCCGACCTCGATGAAGGTGATGCCGGCCGTGGGAACGATGTAGGTGTTGCCCTTGACGTCGGTGAAGGTGACGAAGGACTCCGAGGCCTCGAGGGCCTTCTGGATCGTGCTTGTCACGGCATCCGCCGACTGGGCCGACTCGAAGCTGAGCTCCCGAGCGGTGTTCGCGATGCCGATGCGGATCTCCACGGTGATTGCCTCACTTCTGTTCATGACCCGCCGCCGTCGGCGGCCGGAGCGGACCGGTACCCCGGCCGCACCTCGACTCTACGACACCGGATCGGGCGCGGGATCGCGCGCAGGGCAGTGCGCCGCTCGCTGTGCGCGAACGCTCGTGTCGGTGTGTCCGGCTAGCGTGAGAGGCATGGATCGTGTGACGTGGGATGCCGCTCAGCGTGCCGTCATCGACCTTCCCGCCGACGCGTCCGGCGTCGTGGTGGGCGCCCCGGGATCGGGTAAGACCGCGACCGCGATCGCGCGGGTCGGCGCACTCGTCCGGCCGCCCGCGGGCCACACCCGCGGCGCGTTGCTGCCGGACGAGGTGCTCGTGCTGACTCCGTCTCGGACCTCCGCGACCGCACTGCGTGATCGCCTCGCTCTCGCCGTCGACGTCGCCACGCCCGGCGCATTGGCGCGCTCGATCGTCGCGTTCGCCTATCAGATCATCCGCGCCGACGCCGTCCATCGCGGCGACCCGGCGCCCCAGTTGCTGACCGGCCCGGACGAGGATCAGGTCATCGCCGACCTCCTGGCCGGGGATTGCGAGGATGAGGCCGAGGGCTTCACCCGGTGGCCGTCCTCGCTGCCGGCCGCGGTGCGCTCCACACGGGCGTTCCGCGCGGAGCTGCGGGCTCTGCTCGCCGAGTGCGCCCAGCTCGGGATCTCGCCGGACGGTCTGTCGGACCTCGCGGCGCAGCACGGCGTCGCCGAGTGGGCGGCGGCGGCGTCCTTTTCCCGGGAGTACCTGTATGCGCGCGACCGCATGCGCGGCGCCCACCGCGACGCCGCGGGTCTCGTGCGCGAGGCACTGGGCCTGGTCCGCACGCTCCCGGCCGGAGCGCCAGGACTTGCCGCGCTGGAGCGGCTGCGGGCGATCGTGGTGGACGACGCCCAGGAGCTGACTCTCGGCGGGGTGGAGCTCCTGGAGGCGTGCCGCTCTCGGGGTGTCGCCGTGCTGGCGTTCGGCGATCCGGATGTCGGCTCGGGGAGCTTCCGCGGCGCCAGCCCGGAGAACTTCTCCCGCCTCGCAGCCGCCGGGCCGTGCACGTGCTGGAGCGGAGCACCGCGGCACGACGCC
>NZ_BADB01000032.1:0-2186 GCF_000333415.1 Microbacterium sp. B24
TAGCGGCGATGCTGTCCGCCGTTGTCGGCGTCGAGCGCCTCGTCGGCGGTCACGGGGAGCAGCCCCCACTCGGCCACGCGTTCGGCGATGACGCGCATGGCGGCTTCATGGATCGTGCGGAACTTCACGCCGGGCCGGGCCGCCGCGAAGGCGGCGTCGGCGGCCTCGCGGACCGTCTCGTAGATCACGCGCTGGACGGGCGAGAAGGTGCCGCTGACCGGAATCGTGCGGGTGATGTCCGCGGTGTAGAGGCTGTCGACTTCCGCACCGGCGTCGATGAGGATGAGGTCGCCCGGAAGGACGGCGCCGTCGTTGCGGGTCCAGTGCAGATAGCAGGCGTGCGGACCGGATGCCGCGATCGTGTCATACCCCTCGCCGTTTCCCTCGATGCGGGCGCGATGGTGGAAGATGCCCTCGACCGCACGTTCTCCGCGGGGCGTCTCGATGATCCGCGGCAGATCGGCGACGATGTCGTCGAAGCCGCGAGCGGTGACCTCGACGGCGAGGCGCAGCTGCGCGATCTCGTAGTCGTCCTTGACGAGGCGCAGCTCGGAGACGACACGCGTCAGTTCCGGGTCCTCATCGAGAACCAGGTCGCCGTCTTCCGCCGCGAAGTCCTCGATCGGGGCCGTGGTGAGTCCGAGCTCGCCGGCGACGCCCGCCAGGGCGGGGCGCGGACCGATCCAGAACTCCCCGATGGTCGCGTCGCTGTAGAACTCGGCGGTGGTCCGGTCGGCGCGCTCGCGCAGGTAGAGCGTCACGTCGTGGCCGGCGCCGCCCTCACGCGGGTCGAACACGAGGACCGAATCCGGCACGCTGTCGCTCGCCCAGCCGGTGAGGTGCGCGAAAGCCGAGTGGGCGCGGAACGGGTAGTCGGTGTCGTTCGAGCGCTGCTTGTACGTTCCCGCCGGCAGCACGAGACGCTGCCCGGGGAAGGCGGCGGACACGGCAGCGCGGCGCGCCGCCGTGTAGGGCACCTGCGGCCGTGGCGAGGGGGTGAGCTCGGGCCGTTCGGCCCAGCCGGCCGAGATGGTGTCGAGGAAGCCGCGCGGGAACGGCTGCTTGCGGTTCGCGTTCTCAACGGGGGTGACGTCGGTGTCGGTCGTGGCGATCGTGTCGCTCTCGCTCGTGCTCATGGCACCAGTCTCGCACCTCCTTCTGTGCGACGGAGGGCGGGCGTGAGTCGTTGCTCTTACCGTGCGGCCTCGTACTGCACGACGAGCGGACGGTGGTCGCTGCCGCTCCCGTCGAGCGAGCCGAGAACGACCGATCCCGTCGGCGTCCAGTTCGCCGTCGCCATGATGTGATCGATCGGGGTGCCGATCAGCGGCGGCAGCGACGTGGACCACGTGCCCACCGCACCCGATCCGGTGCGGGCCGCGGCATCCGTGCATCGGCCCAGGTCGCCGCCGTCGACGCCCAGACGAGCCATGTTGTCGACGGTGGCGTTGAAGTCCCCGGCCATGATCACGTCGTCGCTCGCGCACTGATTCGCGATCCACGTCAGATCGCTGCGCCAATCGTCCATGCGGTCCTGACGGGGCGCGACTGCGTGGACGGCGACGATCGTGGGGCCGCTTCCGTCCACGGGCATCGCGACGACGCTGGGGACGGCGGAGGTGTTGCTCGCTCCGTCGGAGGTGGACGCCACGACGGCGTAGTCGCCGAGGGCGGGGGAGATGAGCAGGGTCGTGGAGTTCGCGGCCCAGTCCGGGTATCCGGGACGCTCACCGTAGTTCTCGTGATGGGCCCACATCGGCGCACCCATCTCGCGCATGGCGATCGCCACGGCTTCGCCGGTCTCGATCGTCGTCTCGGGCAGAGCGACGACGTCGGCTTTCATCGCCACGGCGGTGCGGGCGATGAGATCGGCGTCGGTGGCCGCACCGGCGGTGTTCCAGGTCATGACGCGGATGCTCGAGTCCGTCGCCGGCGGAAGGCTGCCGGTTCCCACACCGCGCGCGAGCAGGATGCCGCCGTTCGCGAGTGCTCCGAGCAGGGCGATGACCGCGATCGCGCCCGCGAACGCTCGCAGCGGGCGGGCGAGGGCGAGAAGCAGACCGAGCACGAAAAGGGCCCCGAGCACCAGGACGACGACAGGGCGCAGGGACACGATCTGGGCGAACGGGAACGTCTGCTCGAGGCGGAAGAACTGTGGCCACGTGACGACCGCCGGGCATCGCGGC
>NZ_BADB01000031.1:0-1633 GCF_000333415.1 Microbacterium sp. B24
GATTCGAGCTCGGTCCCGGGGATCCTCTAGAGTCCGAGGTGACGCGCCCGATCGACAGGAAGACGTGGCGACGCCCCGGAATCTCGACGACGAGGCCCACCACACGCGGCGGGTCGTCTTTTCGATAGATGACGACGACGTCACGGACTTTGCCGAGCCGGTCGCCCGCGGGGTCGAAGACGGTGCAGCCCACCAGGCGTGCCACGAAAACCCTCTGCGTACTCACTCGACCAGCGTAGTCCGCGCCTGCTGTCGCCCGGGGCAGACGTCCGTCGCGCCGCGGCGGATGCACAGCGTGCTCATGCGAAGATGGATGCGTGAGCATGTTGGGCGGAATACCCCAGGAACACGGCGAGAAGATCGCCGACTTCGCGACGTATCCGGCGGCGCAGAAGGCGGTGTCTCAGCTCGTGGAGGCGGACATCCCGGCCCGGGACATCGCGATCGTCGGACACGGCCTGCGCTCCGTCGAGACCGTCACCGGGCGTCTCGGATACGCGGCGGCCGCGCGCTCAGGAGCCGTGAACGGCATCCTGCTCGGCCTCCTCTTCTCGGCCATCTTCGTGCTCGGCACGCCGAATGCGGCGATCCAGCTGTTCATCGGCGTCATGCTGGTCGGCATCGCGCTCGGCATGCTCATGAGCATCATCACGTACTCGATCGTCCGCCGCCGCCGCGACTACACGTCGATCACCCAGGTGCTGGCCGACCGGTACGAGGTGACCGTTCTCCCGCGCAGCATCCACCGTGCCCGGGAAGTCGTCGGCAGAACGGTCACGCCTGCCGCCGCCCATCGCGCGCCCTCGGCGCCGGTGTCCGCACCCGCTCCGGACACGAGCGCACCCCCGCAGTACGGAGAGCGCGTCGATCCGCCACAGTACGGTGAACGTCTGGCGCCGCCCGTGGAAGTGCCGACCCAACCCAGCGCCCCGCCGGCCGGAGACGCCGGTGTCCGCGACGGCGGAGAACAGGGACCGACAACGCCGGAGCGGTGATGGAGGTCGCTCTGCCGACGGGGTCCGTCGTCGTCTCGACCGCTCTTCATCAGGCGGTCGACCCGTGGGCGGTGATGGCGCTCGCGCACGGTGCCGGGGCCGGGATGGATCATCCTTTCCTGCTCGGCCTGGGCGAGGGGTGCGCGCGTCAGGGCGTCAGCGTGGTGCGTTTCGCCTTTCCGTACGCGCAGGCGGGACGCAAGATGCCGGGACCTGCGTCGCACGCGATCGCCGCCTGGGCCGCCGTCGAGGCGGTAGCGCGCCAGACGGCGCCCGGCGTGCCGTTCGTGGCGGCGGGCAAGTCCTACGGGGGACGCATGGCGTCGATGGCGGCCGCGGAGGGGGCGATCACGCCCGCGGCGCTGGTGTACCTCGGCTATCCGCTGCATCCGCCCGGCGCTCCGGAGAAGCTGCGTGCCGCGCACCTTCCGCAGATCGCGGTGCCGCAGCTGTTCGTCGAGGGGACGAACGATCCGTTCATCCATCCCCGTGAGCAGTACGATCAGGCGCTCAGCGGATGCCGAGACGCCACCACGGTCTGGATCGACGGCGCCACCCACTCCTTCGAGATCAAGGGGCGCCCGCGGCCCGCCGATCGGATCGGCGGCGAGCTCAGCGACCACGTCGTCCCGTGGCTG
>NZ_BADB01000030.1:0-1932 GCF_000333415.1 Microbacterium sp. B24
GACGGGAGGGAGCATGAGGTCGTCGATGCGGGTCGGTGCGGGCGGTCGGCCCTCGGCATCCACGAGGCGNAGCAGTCCCGGGATCGAGAAGCCGTGCACGTCGGCGTCGATCAACCCGACAGCGAGCCCGCGCTGCGCCAGGGCGACGGCGAGGTTCGCGGTGATGCTGGACTTGCCGACGCCACCCTTGCCGCTCGTGACCGCGATGACGCGCGTGAGGGCGTCGGGCCCGAAGGGCATGGTCCGCGTGGCACGATCTCCGCGCAGCCGCGTGGTGAGCGCCTGGCGCTGTGCCGAGGACATCACTCCGACGACGACCTCGACATCGGAGATGCCGGAGGCGGTGGATGCCGCCGCGCGCACATCCCGCTCGATGCGGTCGGCGGCGGGGCAGCCGACGATCGTCAGCGCGATCTCGACGCGCGCGCGGGTGCCGGTGACCGCCACGTCGCGGATCATGTCGAGTTCGGCGAGGGGACGGCGAAGCTCGGGATCGACGACGGCGCCGACGGCTCGCCGCACGTCATCCGCTCGCGCGTCGTCGCCGGTGGCCTGCTCAGAACCGCTGGGAGCAGACGTCACGGCTGGTCGGACCTCTCGCCGCGGCGATCCAGGTCGCGGGAATCCTCCAACGACTCGAGCAGAGCCTTCAGCTCCTGGCGCAGCACGTCGCGGGTGACGACGTGCTCGGAGACGTCCGTCATCGCCATGCGGAGGGCGACGACCTCGCGGGCGAGGTACTCGGTGTCGGCGAGGTTGCGCTCTGCGCGCTGACGATCCTGCTCGATCTGCACGCGGTCGCGGTCGTCCTGCCGGTTCTGGGCGAGAAGGATCAGCGGCGCGGCGTACGAAGCCTGCAGCGAGAGGATCAGGGTCAGCAGCGTGAAGTTGTTCTCCGCCGCGTCGAACTGCATCTCGCGCGGCATTGCGGTGTTCCACCAGAGCCACACCGCAACGAACACGGTCATGCCGATGAGGAAGCCGGAGGTCCCCATCGCGCGGGCGAAGGCTTCGGAGAAGCGGCCGAACCGGTCGCGAGAGGGCTGCGGGCTGCGGCTGAGCATGCCCGCGCGGCCGCGCGGCGCATCCAGCGAGAAGGTGCGGCGATCCTTCGCCATCAGGGCCTCCTCGGAAGCATCGCGGTCGTCGCGGGGGCGGTCAGTGCGTCGTCGTCGCCGTCGTGCGAACGCCAGTCCTCGGGCAGCAGGTAGTCCAGCACGTCATCGACACTGACCGCGCCGACGAGCCGGTGCGCGGCATCCACGACGGGGAGGGAAACGAGGTTGTAGCTCGCGAGCAGGCGCGCCACTTCGGCGGCGGATGCGGTGACGGGCACCGGATCGAGCGTGTCGTCGATGATCGCGCCGAGCCGCTCGTGCGGCGGGTACCGCAGCATCCGCTGGAAGTGCACCGTGCCCAGCAGTCGCCCTGTCGGGGTCTCATACGGCGGAAGGGTCACGAACACCGCCGCGGCGAGGGCCGGGTGCAGCTCGTGGCGGCGGATCAGGGCGAGAGCCTCCGCGACCGTCGCGTCGGCCGACAGGACGATCGGTTCGCTCGTCATGAGACCGCCGGCCGTGTCGGGGCCGTACTTGAGGAGGGCGCGGACGTCCTCCGCTTCCTCCGGCTCCATGAGCTCGAGGAGCTCCTCTCGCTGCTCCTCCGGCAGCTGCGCCAGCACGTCGGCGGCGTCGTCCGGCTCCATCTGGTCGAGGATGTCGGCGGCGCGCTCGTCGCCGAGAGCCTCGAGGATGTGCACCTGGTCGTCTTCGGGCATCTCCTCCAGCGCGTCGGCGAGACGGTCGTCGGAGAGCTCCTCGGCGACCTCGAGGAGGCGCTCGTCGGGCAGATCGAGCAGGGTGTTGGNNCGAGTCGCGGNCTTGAGCTCGGAAAAGGTCCGCACGAGCTGTTCGGCCGACTGCGCCTCGCCCG
>NZ_BADB01000029.1:0-1136 GCF_000333415.1 Microbacterium sp. B24
CCATGCGGCCGTGCTGGCGGAGTACACCTTCGGCGGAGCCGCCGACTACGTGCTGCTGGTCCGCGTGGGCCGGGGCGTCGGGTCAGGCCTGCTCGCGGGTGGTCAGCCCATGGCCGGCAGTCGGTTCGCCGCCGGAGAGATCGGTCACGTCACCGTCGGCACGGACGGCGAGGGCGGCGGACGACTCGTCGTCTCTGTCAATGACGAAGAGGCCAAGGAACTTCACGGCGTGCTCGGCGACGTGGTCGGCGCAGCCTGACGATCTCGCACGTGAAAGGGTCGGTCCTCGGACCGGCCCTTTTCCGTACCCTGCGGTGCGCCGCCGACAGCCCTCAGCCAGCGTTCAGCGCAGATCCGGGGCGACGGTGGTCAGCTGCAGAAGCCCTTCGCCCACGATGGAGAGCGCACCGAGAACCGCGGGCGAGGCCTGTGTCTCCTGGATCAGCGTGCGAAACGCGGTCGTCACGGGATCGCGGCGCACCGGGTCTGCGATCGCGCCCCCGGACAGCACCCGCGGAATGAGGACGGTGCCGCCCGCGCGGACCAGCCGCAGGCCGTGCTCGACGTGGTCGATGACGCTCTCGGGATCGGCATCCACGAGCACGATGTCGTAGGACGCCTCGTTCATCCGGGGCAGCACGTCGCTGGCGCGGCCGGTGATGAAGCGGGCGCGAGCCGGCGGTACCTTCGCGTCGGCGAATGCCGTTCGTGCCGCCGCCAGATGCTCGGGCTCCTTGTCGATGGTCGTGAGTGTCGCGCGGGGCGCACCGTGCAGCAGCCACAGGCCCGACACCCCCGCACCCGTGCCGATCTCGACGACGTTCAGCGCCGCGGTCGCTGCGGCGATCACGGCGATCTGGGCGCCCACCGCCGGGCTGATCGGATCCGCACCCAGCTCGAGCGCGTGCGCACGGGCGCGCTCGATCGCTTCGGGTTCGACGGTGACGTCGTCGACGTACCTGCGGATCGCGTCCTGATCGGCCATGTGGTTCCTCCAGTCCCCAGCGTACGGGGCGCTCGGCGTCGTTTCCGGCAGGCGCACGGGTAACCTGGAGGCATGTTCTTCGGCCTCGACTGGGACAAGCTCGTCCTGCTCCTGATCGTGGCCGCCCCTCTGGGTCGGACCCGAGCGGCTG
>NZ_BADB01000028.1:0-491 GCF_000333415.1 Microbacterium sp. B24
TCTTGCCGCCGCCCTTGCCGAAGCACCTGCAGTGCCGCCGCCGGGGCCGCGACCACGGCCGCCGCCACCCGCGGGACGACCCGCGAATCCACCCGGAGCTCCGGGTCCGCCCGTACCGCCGGGGCGCTGGAAGCCTCCGGCGCCGCCGGGACGACCCGGACCGCCCGGACGCTGCTGGAACGGCGCGCCGGGACGGCCTCCGCCGCCGGGACGGCCGGCGCCACCGGGACGCGGCGCGCCGGGACGCGGGGCGCCGGGGCGCGGGGCCTGCGGACGCGGAATGTTGCCCGGGGTCGGGCGCTGGCCCATGCCCTGCGCCGACGCGAACGGGTTGTTGCCCGGACGCGGGCCGGCGGGACGCTGGCCCATGCCCTGCGCCGACGAGAAGGGGTTGTTGCCCGGACGCGGGGCACCACCGGGGCGCGGAGCCTGCGGGGTCGCAGCACCGGGGGTCGCCGGAGCCGTCGGCGCGGCCGGAGCGGCCGATGCGG
>NZ_BADB01000028.1:496-2629 GCF_000333415.1 Microbacterium sp. B24
GNGNGGNGAGTTTTGGTCGCGGCCGGAGCGGCCGGTGCGGGCGCGGCCGGGGCCGCGGGCTTCGCCGGCCCGGGACGCGCTGCCGGGCGTGCGCCCGGAGTCGGGGCCTTGGGAGCGGCATTCGCCGCGGGGGTGGCGGCGGAGTCGGCCGGCTTCTTGGCCGCGCCGTCGGCCTCGAGGGCCGCTCGCAGCTTGCGCGCCACGGGGGGCGCAATGGTCGATGAGGGGCTCTTGACGTATTCGCCGAGCTCCTTCAGCTTCGCGAGAGCGACTTTACTGTCGACGCGGATCTCCGAAGCGATCTCGTGCACGCGTGGGTTTGCCCACATTCTCCTGTCTGAGGTCTCCCCGGGACAGGGCAGACCGTTACTTGCGGACGGGTCTCATTTCGAGCCGTTCACTTTGTGTCCATAGCCGTTCAGCCGTTTCGCTGGTGGGTGTTCTGAAAGGTCTGCGTGTCGAGTGGTCCCGACACACGCAGTGCTCGTCCGAAGGCGCGGCGCCGGATCGCGGCATCCACACACGCATCCGTGTCATGCACCCACGCACCCCGCCCGGGAAGGACGGCCTTCTCGTCGGCGACGAGGACGCCGTCTCGCTCCACCACTCGCAGGAGGGAGGACCGGGAGACGCGCGCGCGGCATCCCACGCACGTTCGAACGGGATCCATCTTACCCCCACTCGCCGCACGGAGATGGCGTCGCGGGACGAACGCGACCAGCCGGGCCGGATCGCTCCGTCACGACTCGAGGATCGAGTCGGGCTGAATGTCGATCTTGGCACCGGTGAGCTTCGCGGCCAGGCGGGCGTTCTGCCCCTCCTTGCCGATGGCGAGCGACAGCTGATAATCCGGAACGAGCGCGCGCACTGCTTTGGTCCCCGCGTCGAGCACGAAACTGGATGTCACTTTGGCGGGCGACAGGGCGTTGGCGACGAACTTCGCGAGCTCCGGGTCGTAGTCGACGATGTCGATCTTCTCTCCGCCCAGTTCTTCCGTCACAGCGCGCACGCGGCGTCCGAGTTCGCCGATGCAGGCCCCCTTGGCGTTGATCGCCGGGTCCTTGGCCGTGACCGCGATCTTGGTGCGGTGACCGGCCTCGCGAGCCAGGGAGGTGATCTCCACGAGTCCCGACGCGATCTCCGGCACCTCGAGGGCGAAGAGCTTGCGGACGAGGCCGGGGTGGGTACGCGAGACGGTGATCTGCGGCCCCTTCGTGCCCTTCGACACCGAGGTGACGTAGACGCGCAGACGGGAGCCGTGAGCGTACTGCTCGCCGGCCACCTGCTCCTCGGGCGGGAGGATGGCCTCGACGGTGCCGAGGTCGACGTGGACCATGCGCGGGTTCGGTCCCTGCTGGATGACACCGGCGACGATGTCGCCCTCCTTGCCGCGGAACTCACCGAGGATGGCGTCATCGGCGATGTCGCGCAGACGCTGGCCGATGACCTGCTTGGCGGCGTAGGCGGCGATGCGGCCGAAGTCCTCGGGAGTCGACTCCTCCTCGCCGATGATCGCGCCGTCCTCGTCACGCAGCGGGACGTAGACGGCGACGTGGCCGGTCTTGCGGTCGAGCAGCGCCCGTGCACCCTCGGGAAGCTCCCCGTCGGGAGAGGTGTGCTTGGCGTAGGCGGTGAGAATCGCCTGCTCGATGATCCCGACCAGTTCGTCGAACGGGATCTCCTTCTCACGCTCGACCGTCCGCAGCAGTCCCAGATCGATGTCCACAGGTGCCTCCCTATTCAGCTCTCGACGCGAGGTCACCCTCGGTCACCTGCCCGATTTTACCCGATGGCCTCCGCTGCTCGGCGGCGCCGGCGTGCATACTGGCGGAATGGATGCCGCAGTCCCCGCCCGCGCACACGTGGTCCCGGAGCCGCGGCGCGCCGACCCCGGTCTGATCGGCCTGCTGGGGTTCGTGATCGCGACCCTCACCGCTCAGCTGGCGCATCTGGGTGTGCAGAACGAGAGCGCGGTGTTCTGGGTGGGCGCGGTGTTCGGGGGTGTCGTCCAGGTGATCGCGGGAATGCTCTCCTACTTCGTCGGCGACGACTTCCATTTCATCGTCTACAACGCCTTCGGGTGGTACTGGATCTGCATGCCCGGACTCTAGAGGATCCCCGGGACCGAGCTCG
>NZ_BADB01000027.1:0-10377 GCF_000333415.1 Microbacterium sp. B24
AGCTCGGTCCCGGGGATCCTCTAGAGTCTCATGGTGCTGATCGGCCTCGCGACGCGAACGGTGCAGCAGAAGCAGTGGCGCACTCTGGGGCGTCTGGCCGCCCGCTTCGCCGATACGGTCCAGGGCCTGTCGACACTCAAGGTCTTCGGGCGTCAGCACCGCGCCGTCCGGTCCATCGAGAAGGTCACCGAGACATACCGGGTCGAGACGATGCGGGTGCTGCGCGTGTCGTTCCTGTCGGGATTCGCGCTCGAACTGCTGGCGTCGATCTCGGTGGCGATCGTGGCCGTGTCGATCGGCTTCCGGCTGGTAGACGGGTCGCTGGCGCTGGCCGTCGGCCTGTTCGTGCTGCTGCTGGCGCCTGAGGCCTACCTTCCGCTTCGCCAGGTGGGCGTGCAGTTCCATGCCGCGGCAGAGGGCGTCGCGGCGACCGAGGACGTCTTCGCGGTGCTCGATGAGGCGCGCGCCGCCGGATCGGCGCACGCACGGCGCGGAGTCGCGGCATCCGGTCCGGCGCGCCTCGTGCTACGCGGCCTGCGCGTCCGGCGGGGCGATCTGCTCCTGCCCGCCGTCGATCTCGTCGCCGAGCCCGGCACCGTGACACTGATCGAGGGCCCGAGCGGCGCCGGCAAGTCCAGCGTGTTCGCCGCGTTGCGCGGCGCGGTGGCCTTCGACGGCGACGCACGACTGAACGACACGCCCGTCGACACCCTCTCCCCCGCGACGTGGCTCGCCTGGGCGGGCCAGCACCCGGGCCTGATCGGCGGCACGATCGCCGAGAACGTCGCGCTCGGCGACGACGAGACGGATGCCGCGTCACGCCGCGATCTGGTGCGGCGTGCCCTCGCCGTCGCACAGGCCGACGCCCTCGATCCGGATCAGGAACTCGGCGTCCAGGGCGCCGGCGTGTCGGGCGGGCAGGCCCAGCGGCTGGCGGTGGCGCGCGCCGTGTTCCGCCACCTCCGCGGCCGTGCGCCGGTCATCGCCCTCGACAAGCCGAGTTCGGCGCTGGATGCCGCGACCGATGGCGGCCCTGTGGCACGGCATCCGCGGGCTCGCCGACGACGGCGCCACGGTGATTCTGATCGTCGCACCGACGCTGGGCGCGCAAGATCGCCGACCGCGTCGTGACGCTGTCGGCGACGCTGGCAGAGGTCGGCGCATGACCACCACGACGGAGGTACTGCGCCGGGCGATGCCGTCATTGCGACGATTCTGGCCGGGCGCCGCAACGGGCTTCCTCTCGAAGGCCTCGGCGGCCGCGCTGCTCGCGTGCAGCGCGTGGGTGATCGTCCCCGCCAGTGAGCAGCCTCCGGTGATGTACCTGTCGGCAGCCGTCGTGGGCGTGCGCGCCTTCGCACTCAGTCGGGCCGCCTTCCGCTACACGGAGCGACTCGCGAGCCACGATGCGGCCCTGCGCCAGCTCGCGGTGACCCGCACCGATCTGGTGCGCCGGCTCATTCCGCTCGCCCCGGATGGGCTGACCCGCACCCGGCGCGGCTCGGTGCTCGGAGCGCTCGTCGACGACGTGGACGAGCTGCAGAACCTGCCCCTGCGCGTCGTGCTGCCTCTCGTATCGTCGGCGGCGGTGGCCCTCGGCGCCGTCGTGCTCGTCGGCATCGTCTGGTGGCCCGCGGCGCTCACGCTCCTCGCCTGCCTCGTCGTGGCGGCCGTCGTGGCGGTCGGCTGGGGATGGGTGGCCGGCTCCCGCGCGGAGCGTTCCATCGCGCCTTTGCGCGCCCGTCTCGCCGACGCCGTGCTCGATCACCTCGCAAGCCTGGACGTCCTCGCCGCGTACGGCGCCGACGATCAGAGCGCGCGGCGCATCGCCGCGGCGGACGATGCCCTGCGGCGGGCGGTGACCCGCCGCGCCGGGGCGCAGGCGGGCTCCACCGCCGTCGTGTCAGTACTGGCCGGCGCGGCCTCCGTCGTCGCCGTCCTGGCCTCCGTTCCGGCACTCGGCGACGGAACGATCACCGCCCCCGCCTTCGCCGTGGCCGCGCTCGTGCCGATGGCCGTGTTCGAGGTCTTCGCCGCGGTTCCGGCGGCGGCGTCATCATGGCGACAGGTACGCGCCGCGGCCACCCGGATCGCCGAAGCCCTGCCGGGCGAGACACCGGCGGGCATCCCGCTCGAGGTCGCTCACGATGACGATGATCACGCACGCGAAGCCGTCGCGCTCGGCGATGGCCTCGTCCTGCAGGGCGTCGCAGCGCGCTGGCCGGGAGCCGCTGAGGACGCCCTGCAGGCGGTGGATCTGAGGGTCGCCCCGGGCGAGCGGATCCTGGTCGTGGGCTCCAGCGGCGCCGGCAAGACCACGGCGGCGCACGTCCTCGTGCGCTTCTTGGAGACGAGCGCCGGCCGGTACACGATCGGCGGGGTCGATGTCCACGACCTCGACCCCGACACCGTCCGTGAGACGGTGGGTCTGTGCGAACAGCAGCCCATGCTCTTCGACGAGGACATCCGGCAGAACCTCCTGTTCGCCCGCGACACGGCGACGGATGCCGAGCTGGAGGCGGTGCTGCACCGCGTGGGCCTCGGTGACTGGCTGAGCGCGCGCGGCGGCCTGGACGCGCGGGTCGGTGAACGCGGGGCGCTCGTGTCGGGCGGGCAGGCCCAGCGCATCGCGCTGGCCCGGGCTCTGCTGCACGGCTTCCCCGTGCTCGTGCTTGATGAGCCGACCGCCGGTGTCGACGTCGACGCGTCCGACGCGCTGCTGGCCGACCTGCTCGGGGCGGTCGGTCCGGATCGTGCCGTCGTGCTGATCTCGCACGTGGACGTTCCCGCCGGCCTCGTCGACCGCACGGTGCGGCTGACCGGCGGGCGCATCGAAGACTGAGTTCAGCCGCCGATCGCGTTCATCCCGCGCGCCGGCTGCAGGAACGACGGGTCATCGATCGCATGTCCCGGAAGCTTGCCGGCGATGCACTCGTGCAACAGCGCGTCGATCGCGACGTCGTCGGCGCCCGCACGCAGCAGCGGCATGAGGTCGTACTCGTCGTTGGAGAACAGGCAGTTGCGCAGCTGCCCATCGGCGGTGAGGCGCAGGCGGTCGCAGGCGCCGCAGAACGGCGCCGTCACCGAGGCGATCACGCCGACGGAGGCCGGCCCGCCGTCGAGCAGGAAGCGCTCCGCGGGTGCGCCGCCGCGGCCGGGGACGGGCTCGAGGTGCCACCGGGTCGAGAGCGCTGCCAGGATCTCCTCGCGGGTCACCATGCGTGTGCGGTCCCACGTGTGCCCGGCATCCAGCGGCATCTGCTCGATGAAGCGCATCTCGGCGCCGTGATCGAGCGCGAAGGCGACGAGGTCGACGAGTTCGTCGTCGTTGATGCCGCGCATCGCGACCGCGTTGAGCTTGAGGGGGCGCAGTCCCGACGCGGACGCCGCGGCGATGCCTGCCACCACCTCGTCGAGGCGGTCGCGGCGGGTGAGGTCGCGGAAGCGGTCGCGGTCGAGGGTGTCGATCGAGATGTTGAGGCGGCGCAGACCGACGTCGATGAGGTCGGGCAGTACGTCGCCGAGACGGATGCCGTTCGTCGTCAGGGCAATGTCGACCGGCCCGTCGGGGCCTTCGACCGCGGCGAGCCGTCGCACGACCTCGACGATGTCGGCGCGCAGCAGCGGCTCGCCTCCCGTGAGCCGGAACGTGGAGATCCCGGATGCCGCGGCGATGCGCGCGACGCGCACGATCTCGTCCGTGGAGAGGATGCTCGTGCGCGCGAGCCATTCGTTGCCCTGCTCGGGCATGCAGTACGTGCAGCGCAGGGAGCAGCGATCGGTCAGCGAGATCCGCAAATCGCGGTGCACGCGGCCGAAACGGTCGACGAGCGGCGCGCCGGGGGCCGTCGGCAGCGCTGACGTGGCGCGTCCCGTACGCAGGGTGAGCGGGACGGCGGGCATGGTCCGAGGCTACCCGGCGAATGGAGGGGGAAGGCCGAATGGCGGATTTCGCCCGCCGAGCAGACGGATCGCCGCACGCTCGCGCACGGCTCGCCGGACTCGCCCCACCGTTCTGAGAGGATCGGTGGATGAGTGAGAGCCTCGACGACGAGTTGGACCGTATCTTCGCGGCACGAGATCGCGATGACATGGCGCCGACGGTCGCGGCGCTCGAGGAGATCCACGCGCGGCATCCCGAGCACGCGCGCGTTCTGTACGAGCTCGCGGGGGCATATGACACCGCCGGCGACGAGAGTGCGGCCGCGGCTCTGTATCCACGCGCGCTCGAAGCAGGCCTCACCGGCGACGTCCGCCGCCGATGCCTCTTGCAGTACGCCAGTACGCTGCGCAACCTCGACCGGCTCGACGACTCCCTCCGGGTGTTCGCCGACGCACGCCGCGAGTTTCCCGACGCGATCTCCCTCGCCGTCTTCCAGGCCCTCAGCCGACATGCCGCCGGCCAGGTCCACGCCGCCTTCGCCGAGTTGCTCGACGTCATCGCCGCGCACGCGCCGGCGACGGAACTGGATCGCTATCGCCCGGCTCTGCGGGCAAACGCCGACTTCCTGCGACACCTCGACACCGCTATCGACACCGAGACGTGACACCAGCACGCCGCCGGCGCCGATTCATGCGGCGGCGATCCGCACGTCGGCGGTGTCCACCGACAGGACCACCCGGTCGCCCTCCGCAATCGCCGCGGCCAGCATCTGTGCCACGGTGAGTTCACAGACGATCGCCGGCGACGCCGTGTGCACGCGCGCGCCCGAGGGCGTTGCCTCGATGCGTTCGACGCGCGCCGACCATGTCGCGACGCCATCGATCGAGCCCGGGCCCGCGACGCCGGCATCCGCGGCATCGAGCCGCACGGCACCGATCGGGATGAGCGCCGCGGCGTCGCCCTCGACGCTCGAGGGTGCGGGCAGACGCAGCCGGTCGGCGGCCCACACGCCGTCCTCCACGCGCCCGGCCGCCCGGTTGACGCCGGCGAGCGCCGCGACGAAGTCCGTCGCCGGCGTCGTCAGGACCTCACGCACCGCACCGGACTGCGTCACGCGCCCGGCTTCGAGCACGACGAGGCGATCCGCGACCGCGACGGCATCCACCACGTCGTGCGTGACGAACACCGCCGTGGTGCCGGCGGCGCGCAGCCGCTCGGCGAGCATCCGACGCAGATCGGCCACCGTGACAGGATCGAGCGCCGTGAAGGGCTCATCCAGCAGAAGCACACGCGGGACGGTCGCAAGCGCACGGGCGAGCGCGACCCGCTGCTGCTGACCGCCCGACAGTTCGGCCGGGCGGCGATGGCCGACCCCGGCGAGCCCCACCTCGGCGAGCGCCCGCTCGGCACGCGAGCGACGCTCCACGCGCGCGGCCGCCCGTGCCCGACCGTCCGGCGCACTCATCCCGAAGGCGACGTTGTCGCGCGCACTCACGTGCGGGAACAGATGCGGTTCCTGCCCCAGGAGCACGACGCCACGGCGCTGCGGCGTCACCTGCGCGCGCGGCGAAGAGACGACCTCGCCGGCGACCCGGACGGCGCCATCGCTCAGCGGCGACAGCCCCGCGATCACCGAGACGAGCGTCGATTTCCCCGCACCGCTCGGGCCCATCACCGCGACGACCTCCCCCGCGGATGCCGAGATCTCGGCATCCAGGACGAAGCCTTCCCGGCGCACGACGACGTGCGCCTCGAGCATCGCCCCGCTCATCGCGTCGCCCCCGGCCGCCACGCCCGCACGGCCAACAGCACCGCGAGCGCCGTCACCAGCAGCAGCAGCGAGAGCGCCACGGCGGTGCCCTGCGAGACCCCCGCACCGTTGAAGGCCGTGTAGATCGCGAGCGGCATCGTCTGGGTCACTCCCGGTGCGTTGCCGGCGAACAGCGCCGTCGCGCCGAACTCGCCGATCGCGCGCGCGAAGCACAGCACCACCCCCGCGATGAGGCCGGGCGCCGCCAGCGGCAGCGTGATCCGCCACAGGATGCGCCACCGGCCCGCGCCGAGGGCCGCCGCGGCACGTTCGTAGCCGGTGCCGGTCGCCCGGAGCGCCCCTTCGAGCGCCAGCACGAGAAACGGCAGCGCCACGAACGTCTGGGCGATCACCACGGCCGCCGTCGTGAACGGCACCCGCACGCCGATCACCGCCAGCGCCTGCCCGAGCCACCCGTTGCGTCCCAGCAGAAACAGCAGCGCGACCCCGCCCACCATCGGCGGCAGCACGAGCGGCACGGTGATCACGGCCCGCAGCACCCCCGCCAGCCGCGGTCCCGACCGCGCGATCCACAGCGCCAGCGGGATGCCGAGAACGATGCAGACGAGGGTCGCGACCGCTCCCGTCACCAACGACAGCCCGAGTGCCGACAACGCTGCCGGCGAGGTGATGTCGGCCCAGAACGTCGCGACGTCGACACGCCCGACGAGCGCGGTCAACGGCACCACGAGCACCGCGAGGCCCAGCACCGCCGGCACCGCCAGCACGGTCGGGACGAACCCCCGCGGCTGCGCGCGCCGCCCCGCGGTCGCGACCGTCACGGCGTACCGAAGCCGAGGTCGGTGAGCGTGACGCGCGCGGCATCGGAGTGCACGAAGTCCACGAAGGCCCGTGCCGCCGCGGGATTCGCCGCGTCGTCCAGGGCGACGATCGGGTATGTGTTGACCACGGCATCCGCGCCCGACGTCGCCACCGTCTGCACGGCGGGCGTCGTCGCGGCGTCGGTCACGTACACGAGACCGGCATCCGCCTCTCCGCTGGCCACTTTCGTGAGGACGGCGGTCACGTTCTGCTCGTAGCTGTCGACGGATGCCGTCACGCCCGCCTTCTGCAGGAGCGTCTGCGATGCCGCACCGCACGGCACCTCGGCCGCGCACAGGACGACCCGCAGCGCCGGCGTGGCGAGGTCGGCGAGCCCGTGCACGCCGGCGGGGTTTCCCGACGGGACGATGAGGGTGAGCACGTTCGTGGCGAACGGCTGCGGTGAGGACGCGAGTCCGGCGGCGACGACCTTCTGCATGTTCTTCTCGTCGGCAGAGGCGAAGACGTCGGCCGGTGCCCCCTCGATCAGCTGGGTCGCCAACGTCGACGATCCGTCATAGCTGATCGGACGGATCGTCACCCCCGGGTGCGCCGTCTGGAACTGATCGGCGAGCCGGGTGAAGGCCGCTTTCAATGATGCCGCGGCGAAGACGGTCAGCTCCCCGGAGACCGCGTCCGACGACGCCGTCGCCGCCCCGGAGGCGGTGCGGTCGGCATCCGCCGATCCCCCCGCCGCGCTGCAGCCGGCGAGCGCCACGACCCCGGCGAGGAGGACCGCGAGGACGTATCGCGATCGTGTGCGCATCACCGCTCCCTCGGGGTCTCGACGATGACGGTCGTGGCTTTGATGACCGCGACGGCGAGCGCACCGGGTTCGAGTCCCAGATCGCGCACCGCTTCCGAGGACATCAACGACACGACGCGGTGCGGGCCGGACTGGATGTCGACCTGTGCCATCACGCCGTCCTGCTGCACGCGCGTGACCAGTCCGACGAAGCGGTTGCGGGCGCTCGAGAGCACATCCGCGGGGTCCGCGGCGGCGTGCGCGAGCTCGACCGCTCGTGCGGCGAGGGCGTCACCGGGGATCTCCACCGGAGAGACTCCCGTCGTCGGAAGGATGCCGTGATCGATCCACCGGCGCACGGTGTCGTCGCTCACACCCAGCAGCCGTGCGGCCTCGGTGACACGATACGAACGCATACCGCCGACCATAGCGCGCATCTGCGGCGAGAGGGCAGTCTTCAACGACGCAACTGCGGATTTCTGCCCCGCGGAGGACTTCTCGGTCGTCGACCCCGCGGGCAGACACGGCGGATACGCTGGCTCCGTGCCGCTGCCTCCTCTCGTCGACCCCGTTCCCGCCCTCGCCCCCGCCGAGCGCGCCCGCACTCAGCGCCACCTCGTGCTCAACGGCGTGGGCGATCTCGGTCAGCGCCGGCTGGCGGCCGCGCACGTCGCCGTCGTCGGGGCCGGCGGCCTCGGCTCGCCCGTCGTGATGGCGCTCGCTGCCGCCGGTATCGGCACCCTCACGGTCATCGACGACGACGTCGTCGACCTCAGCAACCTCCAGCGGCAACTCCTGCACCGACACGTCGACATCGGCGCCCGCAAGACCGCGTCGGCGCAGCGCGTCGCTGCGGACCTGTCGCCCGAGACGGTCGTCATCCCGGTCAACGAACGCCTCACGACCGAGAATGCGGGAGATCTGCTCCACGGCGCCGATCTCGTCGTCGACGGCAGCGACACGTTCGACACCCGGGCAGCGGTCGCCGCCACCTGCGAGCGTCTCGGCATCCCGCTCGTCTGGGGCGTGCTGCAGGAGTTCCATGCGCAGGCCACGGTGTTCTGGAGCGCGCCTCCCGCGGGGACGGAGCCGATCGTGCTCTCCGACCTGCACCCGGCCGACGCCGCCGGCACCCCACCCACCTGCGCCGAGGTGGGCGTGCTGGGTGCCCTGTGCCTTCAGGTAGGCGGCATTCTCGCGATCGAGGCGGTCAAACTCATCGTCGGCATCGGCGAGCCCCTGTTGGGCCGCGTGCTCGTGATCGACGCGTTGCGCGGCACGCAGACCGAGGTGGCGCTGCGGGCGGCCGCTCCCGCCTCGCCGTCGCCGAGCGTCGCCCCGGCAGAAGCGGCGCCCGCGCCGATCCGCGAACTGACGGCGAGCGAGATGCTCGCCGCGCAGGAGGCCGGGGCCACCCTCCTGGACGTGCGCGAGCCGTGGGAGACGCAGACCGGCGTCGTCGCCGGATCGGTTCTGATCCCCCTCGGCGACCTGCTGGACGATCCGGCGCAGATCGACGACGAGCATGTCGTCGTCATCTGCGCGCACGGCATCCGCGCCCGTCACGCTGCCGAAGCCCTCCGCGCTCGCGGCGTCGACGCCGACATCCTGGTGGGCGGCCTCGCCGCGTGGCAGCAGGCATGACCTCCCACGCGCCGTTGCGCACCGTCGAGGAGCAGCTCGCGGACGTGCTCGCCGCCGTGCGCCCCCTGCCCGCCGTGCGCCTCCCCTTGACGGCGGCGACCGGCGCGACACTGCGCGAGCCCGTGCGCGCAGCTCTGGACATCCCCGTCTTCGACAACTCCGCCATGGACGGCTTCGCCGTGCGCTTCGCGGACGTCGCTCACGCGCGTCCGGAGGATCCCGCCTTCCTCCGCGTCGTGGCGGATCTTCCCGCCGGCACGTCCGACGATCCCCCGCTGGCCCCCGGCGAGGCCGCGCGCATCATGACGGGTTCGCCGGTGCCCTCGGATGCCGACGCCATCGTGCCCTTCGAAGACACCGAGGGCGGCCTCGCCGACTCCCTTCGGAACACAACCGTGCGCCGTGCGCCGCGCGCCGCGGGAGCATTCGTCCGCCGCGCCGGCGACGACCTCCGCGCGGGCGACGTGGTGCTCGAGGCGGGTGTCGTGCTCGGACCGCTCCAGATCGCCGCGGCAACCGCCGCGGGCCGTACTCACGCGGTCGTCTCAGCGCGTCCGCGGGTCGGCATCGTTTCGACGGGCAGCGAGCTGGCGCCGGCCGGAACGCCGCTGCGACGCGGGCAGATCCCCGAATCCAACGGCGTGCTGCTCGCCGGCCTCGTCGCGGCGGCCGGCGCAGAGGTCGTCGCTCAGGTCGTCGTGGACGATGAGGGCGAAGCTCTGCGCAACGCGGTGGCCGCGCTGCTGGCGGCACCCGTCGATGCGGTCGTCTTCTCCGGTGGCGTCAGCGCCGGCGCATTCGAGGTGGTGCGCACGGAGCTCGCCGCGGCGATGACCTTCACCCGCGTCGCGATGCAGCCGGGCAAGCCACAGGGATTCGGCACCCTGCCGACGCCGACCGGCATCGCACTGCTGTTCGGTCTGCCGGGAAATCCGGTCAGCGCGGCGGTCTCGTTCGAGGTGTTCGTCCGCCCCGCCCTGCTGACGATGCAGGGTCGACGCACCGTCGAGCGGGCGCGTCTGACTCTGCCGGCCGGCACGTCGTGGCGGACCCCGGAGGGACGGCGGCAGTACCTGCCCGCGGTCATCGACACCTCGGCGCCGACGTGGACGGTGCACCCCGCGACCGCGGGCGGTTCGGGATCGCACCTGGCCGGCGGGTTGGGCCTCGCGCGCGCGCTCGCCGTCGTCGCGGCCGACATCGCGGAGGTACGGGAGGGCGACCCGGTGCAGGTCCACCTGCTGGAAGGATGGGACGCATGAGCTTCACCCACCTGGACGAGGCCGGCCACGCCCGCATGGTCGATGTGACCGAGAAGCAGCCCACGGTGCGCGCCGCGACAGCCGGCGCCGTGGTCCGCTGCGCTCCCGCCGTCGTCGCAGCGCTCCGCGACGGAACGGTGCCCAAGGGCGATGTGCTGGCCGTCGCGCGCATCGCCGGGACTCTAGAGGATCCCCGGGACCGAGCTCGAAT
>NZ_BADB01000026.1:0-1246 GCF_000333415.1 Microbacterium sp. B24
GACGAGCAAGATCGAAGGCGTGCCGGGCGTCGGTGACGTCGTCGGCGTCGATCGAGACGCCGCGACCCGCGGGTGAGATCGCCTAGCCGCGCGTCGGGCAGGGCCGTGCCCAGCCGCGTCGCCGGGACGACGCCCAGGATGTCGTCCACGTGGACGCGGGCGGTGTCGCCGGAGACGACGACGATGCCGTGGCCCTCGGTCGCGGGCAGCAGCGCCGCCGCCTGGGAGACGGTGGCATCGGCGCCGAGCACGAGCGGGGTGTCCCACCGTACCGGCTGGTCCTTGACCCAGCGGATCGCCGCGTCGATCTCCTGCAGCGGCATGTCCTGCGGCAGCACGCCGAGCCCTCCGCGTCGGGCGAGGGCGGCGGCCAGACGCGGTCCGGTGACGGAGTTCATGTTGGAGGCGACGAGCGGGATCGTCGCCGAGGTCCCGTCGCGGGGCGACAGATCGACGTCCAGCCGGCTCGTCACACCGGATCGTCGCGGCACGAGGAAGACGTCCGAGTACGTGAGGTCGACGGTGGGCTGTGCGCCGGAGAACTGCATGACTCCCACGGTACCGACAGAAAACCTGGGATACCCTTGATGAACGTGTGCGTGTGGGCCGCGCCATACACGGCAGCGGGCCTCGCACGATCTGAAGTTCATCGATGAAAGCAGGCGCAACCGTGTCCAGTCAGGTGACCGGCGTGGGAACTTCGAGCGACGGCGAATTCGGGGCCAACGAATGGCTCGTCGCCGAGATGTACGACCAGTTCGCGAAGGATCGCGACTCGGTCGACCGGGCGTGGTGGCCTGTGCTTGAGGCGTACGAGAAGACTCAGAAGGATGCTGCGCCCACTCCCACCGCTCCGCCCGCCGCGCCCGCTCCCGCCGCGCCCGCTCCCGCCGCGTCGCCGGCGGCGGCCGCCGAGCCGCGCCCGATGACGGCACCGATCCCCGTCGTCGGCGCCCAGCCGGTCGCCCGCACGACGGCCCGCCCCGCCTCTCCCCAGCCTGTGCCGGCGCAGGCGCCGAGCACCGAACCGACGCCGACTCCCGCCGCCCGCGAGGACGTCGTCACACCGCTGCGCGGCATGCCGAAGACTCTTGCCGCGAACATGGACGAGTCGCTGACCGTGCCCACCGCGACGAGCGTGCGCACCGTGCCGGCGAAGCTCATGATCGACAACCGCATCGTGATCAACAATCACATGTCGCGCACCCGCGGCGGCAAGGTGAGCTTCACGCACCTCATCGGCTGG
>NZ_BADB01000025.1:0-1843 GCF_000333415.1 Microbacterium sp. B24
TCGCTCGACGATGACCCGGCGAGCACGAACTAGACTCGACACGTGACATATGTGATCGCGTTGCCCTGCGTGGATGTGAAGGACCGTGCCTGCATCGATGAATGCCCCGTCGACTGCATCTACGAGGGCGAGCGCTCGCTCTACATCCACCCTGACGAGTGCGTGGACTGCGGCGCGTGTGAGCCGGTCTGCCCCGTGGAGGCGATCTACTACGAGGACGACCTGCCGGCCGAATGGCAGGACTACTACACCGCCAACGTCGAGTTCTTCGAGGACATCGGCTCGCCCGGCGGTGCCGCCAAGGTCGGTGTGATCGCCAAGGATCACCCCGTGATCTCCGCGCTTCCTCCGCAGTCGCACTGATGGCCGTCCGCGATCTCGACGACTATCCCTGGGATGCCGTCGCTCCCTTCGCTGCGCGAGCGCGGTCGCACCCGGGGGGCATCGTGGATCTGTCCATCGGGTCTCCCGTCGATCCGACGCCGGATGTCGTCGCCGAGGCGCTGCGTGCCGCGACGGATGCTCACGCCTATCCGCAGACGGTCGGCACCGCGGCGCTGCGCGGCGCCATCACCGCGTGGTACGACCGCCGCCGCGGGGTTCCCGGTCTGAGCGTCGACGAGGTCCTGCCGACGGTCGGTTCGAAGGAACTCGTCGCCCTCCTCCCGTTGCTGCTCGACCTGTCCGCCGGAGACATCGTCGTGCACCCGCGGGCCGCCTATCCCACCTACGAGGTGGGGGCCAAGCTGGTGGGTGCGACCCCGTTCGCCGCCGACGATCCCGCGCAGTGGCCGGTGGGCACGCGCCTGGTCTGGCTGAACACTCCGGGAAACCCCGACGGGCGGGTGCTCGACGTCCACGAACTCCGTGCCGCCGTCGCGCGTGCACGGGAGCTCGGCGCCGTGATCGTCAGCGATGAGTGCTACGCGGAACTCGGCTGGGACGGGCCCTGGGCCCACGCGCCGATCCCCAGCATCCTCGATCCGCGCGTCGTCGGAGACGACCGGCGCGACGTGCTTTCGGTGTACTCGCTCAGCAAGCAGTCGAACCTCGCGGGGTACCGTGCCGCGTTCCTCGCCGGTGACGGCGATCTGGTGTCGCGCCTGCTGACGGCGCGCAAGCACCTCGGTCTCATGCTTCCCGGTCCTGTGCAGAGTGCCATGACGGCGGCGCTGGCAGACGATGCACACGTGGCTGCGCAGCGCGAGCGCTATCGCGCCCGGCGTGAGGTTCTCCGGCCGGCACTCGTGGAAGCGGGATTTCGCATCGACAACTCCGAGGGCGGCCTCTACCTCTGGGCCACCGAAGGCGTCGATGCCTGGAAGACCATGGACCGCCTGGCCGATCTCGGCATCCTGGCCGGGCCGGGACACTTCTATGGGCAGCACTTCCCCGAGCACGTCCGCTTCTCCTTGACGGCGACCGATGAGCGGATCGCTGCAGCAGCGGAGCGCCTGGTGACCGTCTCGTAGGTTTCCTCCTACGAATTGCCCGTTCCTTTGCGCGCGATCTGCGTTGGACCGCGCGCCCAGTAGGCTGTAAAAGACCCCACCCACCGCAAGGAGGCTTCGTGAGCGACGCGGGACACCCCCAGAAGGCCACCGTCACCGTCGGTGACCGCACCGCCGAACTGCCGATTCTCTCCGGCACCGCCGGCGCACCCAGCGTCGACTTCTCGACCTTCACGAAACAGACGGGTTACACGAGCCTGGACTACGGCTTCGTGAACACCGCGGCGACCAAGTCGGCGATCACTTTCATCGACGGCGATCAGGGCATCCTGCGCTATCGCGGTTACCCGATCGAGCAGGACTCTAGAGGATCCCCGGGACCGAGCTCAATT
>NZ_BADB01000024.1:0-4904 GCF_000333415.1 Microbacterium sp. B24
GATTCGAGCTCGGTCCCGGGGATCCTCTAGAGTCGTACCCGCACCAGCTGTCCGGCGGCCAGCGTCAGCGCGCGATGATCGCGCAGTCGCTGTCGTGCGACCCGCTGCTGCTGGTCGCGGACGAGCCGACGACCGCGCTGGATGTGACCGTTCAGGCGGAGATCCTCGAGCTCATGCGAAAGCTCCAGGACCGTCTCGGCTCGGCCATCCTGCTGATTACGCACGACATGGGCGTCGTCGCCGACATGGCCGACCGCATCGTCGTGATGCGTCAGGGCGACATCGTCGAGACCGGCACGGTCGCGAGCGTCTTCGCCGACCCGCAGCATCCGTATACGAAGGCGCTGCTGTCGGCGGTGCCGCGCATCACCACCGAGGATCTGCAGGCTCCCGATGCTGCCACCCCGTCCACTCCCGTGGTGGTGTCGTTCGACGACGTCGCGATCGAGTATCCGAAGCGCGGTCGGGTGCCGGCTTTCCGTGCGGCCGACCACATCGACCTGAAGATCTACCAGGGTGAGGTGCTGGGCCTGGTCGGCGAGTCCGGCTCGGGCAAGACGACGATCGGTCGCGCCACGATCGGTCTGCTGCCCATCCACTCCGGACGCCTGACCGTGGCCGGAATGGACATCTCGAAAGCGAACCGCGAGCAGCTGCACGCCCTCCACCACGAGGTGGGAATCGTCTTCCAAGATCCGTCGAGCTCGCTGAACCCTCGAATGACCATCGGCGATTCGATCGCCGAGCCGATCAAGCTGTCCGAGAAGATCAAGGGCGCGCCCCTCGACAAGCGCGTGCGAGCGCTGTTGGACTCCGTGCGGCTGCCGCGCGATTATGCATCCCGTTACCCGCACGAGCTCTCCGGTGGGCAGAAGCAGCGCGTGGGCATCGCCCGCGCCCTCGCTCTCAACCCGAAGGTCCTGGTTGCCGATGAGCCCACGAGCGCCCTCGACGTCTCCGTGCAGGCCACGGTTCTGGAGCTGTTGAAGGATCTGCAGCGCGAGCGCGGGTTCGCCTGCCTGTTCATCAGCCACGACCTCGCCGTCATCGATGAGCTGGCCGACCGGATCGCGGTCATGCGCCACGGCGCTCTCGTCGAGGTCGGCACCCGCGACCAGATCATGCGTCGCCCGCAGCAGGCCTACACCAAGCGTCTTCTGGCGGCCGTGCCGGTGCCCGACCCCGAGATCCAGCGTGAGCGCCGTGACAAGCGTCTGGCTGATCTCGCCGCCGGTGTGGACGCCGATGAGACACCCGGGGATGCCGCCGCGCACGCCTGATCGAGCGGCGCGGGGCGCGGCGGAGGACGCCGCGGCATCCGGCTTGTAGAATGGGAGGCGCTCTGCTCGGAGCGTCTCCCTTTCTCGTTAGGTCATTTCATGGCGCACGCCCTCCGTCCGGATCTCCGTAACGTCGCGATCGTCGCGCACGTCGACCACGGCAAGACCACGCTCGTGGACGCGATGCTCCGTCAGACCGGTTCCTTCGGTGAGCATGCGCACGTCGAAGAGCGCGCCATGGACTCGAACGACCTGAAGCGTGAGAAGGGCATCACGATCCTCGCCAAGAACACGGCGATCACCTACAACGGCATCCACACCGAGGGTCCGGTGACGATCAACGTCATCGACACCCCCGGCCACGCCGACTTCGGCGGCGAGGTCGAGCGCGGCCTGTCGATGGTCGACGGTGTCGTGCTGCTGGTCGACGCGTCGGAGGGTCCGTTGCCGCAGACCCGCTTCGTGCTGCGCAAGGCGCTGGAGGCGAAGCTGCCCGTGATCCTGCTGGTCAACAAGACCGACCGTCCCGACGCCCGGATCGCGGAGGTCGAGGAGGAGGCCCACGACCTGCTGCTGGGTCTGGCCGGCGACCTCGTCGACGACGTGCCCGACCTCGACGTCGACGCTCTGCTGGACGTGCCGGTCGTCTACGCGTCCGGTCGCGCCGGCGCCGCGTCTCGCAACCGGCCCGCCAACGGCGAGCTGCCCGACAACGAGGACCTCGAGCCCCTGTTCGAGGCCATCCTCGAGCACGTCCCCGCTCCCGCCTACGACGACGAGGCGCCGCTGCAGGCCTGGGTCACCAACCTCGATTCCTCGCCGTTCCTCGGCCGTCTGGCCCTGCTCCGTGTCTTCAACGGCACGCTGAAGAAGGGGCAGACCGTCGCCTGGGTGCGTCACGACGGCTCGCACACCAACGCGCGCATCACCGAGCTGCTCAAGACCCGTGCTCTCGAGCGCTACCCGGCCGAATCTGCCGGCCCCGGTGACATCGTCGCCATCGCCGGCATCGAGGACATCACGATCGGCGAGACGATCGCCGACCCCGAAGACGTGCGGCCGCTGCCCGCGATCACGGTCGATGACCCGGCCATCTCGATGACGATCGGCACCAACACCTCGCCCCTCATGGGCAAGGTGAAGGGTCACAAGCTCACGGCGCGCATGGTCAAGGACCGTCTCGATCGGGAGCTGATCGGCAACGTCTCGCTGAAGGTCGTCGACATCGGACGCCCCGACGCCTGGGAGGTGCAGGGTCGAGGTGAGCTCGCCCTGGCGATCCTCGTCGAGAACATGCGCCGTGAAGGCTTCGAGCTGACCGTCGGCAAGCCGCAGGTCGTCACCAAGCGCGGCGAGGACGGCAAGGTCAAGGAGCCGTTCGAGCACCTCACGATCGACGCCCCCGAAGAGCACCTCGGTGCCATCACGCAGCTGATGGCCGCTCGCAAGGGCCGCATGGACACCATGACCAACCACGGCACCGGCTGGGTGCGCATGGAGTTCGTCGTCCCCTCGCGCGGTCTGATCGGCTTCCGCAGCGAGTTCCTGACCATCACCCGCGGCACCGGCATCGCGAACGCGATCTCGCACGGCTACGACGACTGGGCGGGGCAGATCACCACCCGCCAGAACGGGTCGATCGTCGCCGACCGTCAGGGTGTCGTGACACCGTTCGCCATGATCGCGCTGCAGGAGCGCATGAGCTTCTTCGTACAGCCGACCGAAGAGGTCTACGAGGGCATGGTCATCGGCGAGAACTCGCGCGCCGACGACATGGACGTCAACATCACGAAGGAGAAGAAGCTGACGAACATGCGCTCGTCGACGTCCGACTCCTTCGAGTCGATGACGCCGCCGCGCGTGCTCACGCTGGAGGAGTCGCTCGAGTTCGCGCGCGACGACGAATGCGTCGAGGTGACCCCCGAGAAGGTGCGCATCCGCAAGGTCGTGCTCGACGCGACCGAGCGCGGCCGCGCCGCCTCGCGCGCGAAGCGTCAGGACGGCTGAGCGCCGCGGGAAGTCTCAGCCCGCAGAATCTTCTCGAGCGGGCGACCTCGCGCGACCTCGTCGACGAGTTTGTCCAGGTAGCGGATCTTCTGCATCAACGGATCTGCGATCTGCTCCACTCGCACACCGCAGATCACACCCGTGATCTGCGCGGCGCCGGGATGCAGACGCGCACCCGCGAAGAAGTCACGGAAGTTCGTCTGCGCGGCGAGGTGATCCGCGAGTTCCTGGGCGCTGTATCCCGTCAGCCATCGTGTGACGGCCTCGACGTGGTCCGCTGAGCGGCCCTTACGCTGCACCTTCTGGACGTAGAGCGGGTAGACGCGGGCGACGGGCATGTCGAAGATCCGCTCCATGACGGGCACCCTACTCGCCCGCAGACGTTCGCGGGCAGACGAACTGTCAGGATGGTGGGCATGGATGCCGCAGCTGAGGCCCGAGAGGCCGTGCGTCGCGCGCGGCGCGAGGCCGTCGGCGTCGCCGTCGCGACGAGCGCATACGGTGTCTCGTTCGGCGCTCTGGCTGTGGCGTCCGGCCTCGACGTCTGGCAGACGTGCGTGCTGAGCCTGCTCATGTTCACGGGGGGATCGCAGTTCGCGTTCGTCGGTGTCATCGGCGCGGGAGGCATCGCCGCCGCGCCCGCGGCGATCGCCTCCGCCGCGTTGCTCGGCGTCCGCAACGTCGCCTACGGGCTGCGCATGGCTCCGGTGGTCGGGCGCGGCTGGCGCCGTCTCGTGGCGCCCCACGTCACGATCGACGAGTCGACGGCGGTGGCGCTGGCCCACAGCGATCCTGCGGCGCGGCGTGCGGGCTTCTGGATCACGGGCGTCGGCATCTACGTCGGATGGAACCTCTCGACGCTGGGTGGTGCGCTGCTCGGCGACGTCCTCGGCGATCCTCGTGTCTACGGGCTGGACGCGGCCGCGGCTGCGGCCTTCCTTGCGCTGCTGTGGCCGCGTCTGCGTCGCCGTCAGGCGATTGCCGTCGGCGTCGCCGCCGCGGTCGTCGCCACGGTTCTCACGCCCGTCCTCATGCCCGGCGTACCCGTGCTGGCCGCCGCCGTGGTCGCCCTCGCCGTCGGGTGGACCAACGCGTTCGCGGGCCGCGCATCATGACGATGTGGACGGCCGTGCTGGCGGCGTCGCTCGCGTGCCTGGCCCTGAAAGCCCTCGGGTACGCGATTCCCGCGCGATGGTTCGGCTCGGCTCGCGCGGAACGCTCGATCGACCTGCTGACGGTCGCGCTGCTGGCCGCACTGGTCGCCGTGCAGACGCTGGGCGCCGGCCCGCAGATCGTCGCCGACGCGCGCGTGCCGGCGATCTTCGTCGCCGCGGGGCTGCTGACGCTCCGCGCCCCCTTCCTCGTCGTCGTGGTGGCGGCAGCGGTCGTTGCGGCCGCGCTCCGGGCGCTGGGATGGGCGACGTAGAATCACGGCGTGAGAATCGCACGGATCGGGAGCTGGGCCGTCGCCGCGGTGATCGGCCTCCTCTATGGAGCTGCCGGGACCATCGGTCAGTCCGCACAGTGGGGGGTTATCCCACTGGGGCTGATCGTGGCCGTCGCCGGCACCGGTGCCCTGCTGCTCGGACTCTAGAGGATCCCCGGGACCGAGCTCGA
>NZ_BADB01000022.1:0-5514 GCF_000333415.1 Microbacterium sp. B24
CGGGGTCTTTGTGACGAGCGCTTCGCCGACGAGCACGACATCGGCGCNGTCGCCCCGATAGTGCGCGACGTCGGCGGGCGCGAGCACCGCCGACTCGGCGATCTTGATCGCGTCCGCGGGGAAATGCTCCGCGAGCGAGCCGAACAGGTCGCGGTCCAGCTCGAACGTGGAGAGGTTGCGGGCGTTGACGCCGATGAGCGTGGCGCCGAGGTCGCCGGCGCGGTCCAGCTCCTCGCGTGAGTGCGTCTCGACGAGAGGCGTCATGCCCAGCTGCAGGACCAGCTCGTGCAGCTGCCGCAGCAGGGGCTGTTCGAGCGCGGCGACGATCAGCAGCACCAGGTCGGCCCCGGAAGCCCGCGCCTCCAGAACCTGATAGGGCGTCGCGATGAAGTCTTTGCGCAGCACCGGCAGCGCGACTCGCTGCTTGACGGCCTCGAGGTCGGCAAGGGAACCCTTGAACTTCCGCTGTTCGGTGAGCACCGAGATCGCCGAGGCGCCGCCCTTCTCGTACAGCGACGCCTGCAGGGCCGGGTCGGGAATGGCCGCGAGGTCGCCGCGTGAGGGACTGGCGCGTTTGACCTCCGCGATGATCTTCACGCGCTCGGCGGGTGCGAGAGCGGCGCGGGCATCGAGAGCGGGCGGCTGCGCGAGAGCGTCGCGCTCGACGTCGCGGAGCGGACGTGCGTCCTCCCGCGACCGGGCATCCTCCACCGCGCCGGCCGTCAGGCCATCGAGCATGTCAGTGCTGCTTCGGGGCGTACTTCGGACCCTTGGCGCCGTAGCCGGCCTTCGCCATGCCCCAGCCGACGAGCGCGCCCACGACGAGCAGCCCGGCGGAGGCCCAGACGAGCGCCGGCATGTCGAACCAGTAGAAGACCGTGCCGAGCGTGACGGCCAGCAGCATGATGACCACAGCCGTCCAGGCGGCGGGCGAGTGTCCGTGGCCGGGGTCGTCGATGCTGTTGCTCATGGTGCTCCTCGGTCTCATTCGGGGGTTCCCCGCCAGTCTAGCGGGCGGTGGGATCGTCGCCGTGCGACAGGTCGTCCCAGGAGTCGATCGCGTCGTGCGGGCGCGACGCGGCCGCACCCGTGGCCGATCCCGCCGCCGACGGGCTCGGGTTATCGGTGCGATACCGGCGTCCACTGCCGCGCCAGCGGTGCGACGTGGCGAGCGTCAGGACGCCGCCCACGGCGACCAGTGCGCCCGCGACCACCGTGAGCCACGGCCAGGGCGTCGACGTGATCGAGGCGACCAGCCCGTCGATCGCGTCCGTTCCCGACAGGCCGGTGGCCGTCGTCACCGCGGCCGAGACGGCATCCACGGGGTGTTCGATCGCGATGCGTCCCGCACCGATCAGCAGCGTGCCGCCGATGATGACCGCAACCGCCCCGAACGCGTAACGCAGCACGCGTCCGACCACCGTGAGGGCGAGGCCCAGCGCGAGCGCCGCCAGGCTGAGCGGAGCGAGCAGGGTGAACGCCTTCGCGCCGGCGACGGTGAGGGATGCAGTGGCCCCGGCATCCAGGGCGACGTCCAGCCACGTCTGGGTCGACGAGATGATCGCGAGGGCGCCGCCGGCGATGATCGAGAGGACCGCGTAACTGCGTGCGCGTGCAGTCACGACGGGTCACCGCTGTGATCGAGCGGTGCGAAGGCGACGACGGGAGAGAGGTCGTCGGCGTCGAAGCAGGTGTGATCGCCGGTGTGGCAGGCGGCACCGATCTGCTCGACGGCGATCAGCAGGGTGTCGCCGTCGCAGTCCAGCCGGGCGCCGCGCACGTACTGCGCGTGACCCGACGTGTCGCCCTTGCGCCAGTACTCCTGGCGGGAGCGCGACCAGAACGTCACCCGTCCCTCGGTGAGCGTGCGGCGGAGGGCTTCGGCGTCCATCCAGCCCAGCATGAGCACGTCGCCCGTGTCGTGCTGCTGGATGATCGCTGGGACGAGCCCGTCCGCGTTGAAGCGGACGCGGTCGATGCGAGCGTCGTCGACGGCGCTCATCGGCGCACCTCGATCCCGTCCGCCGTCAGCGCGTCCTTGACGTCGCCGATGGTCAGCTGCCCGGAGTGGAAGACGGATGCCGCGAGGACCGCGTCGGCGCCCGCGTGCACGGCCGGGGCGAAGTGGTCGACAGTCCCGGCACCGCCGGAGGCGATGACGGGCACGGAGGACAGCTCGCGCATGAGGCCGACGAGCTCGAGGTCGAACCCGTCCTTGGTGCCGTCGGCGTCGATCGAGTTGACCAGCAGCTCCCCCGCTCCCCGGTCGATCGCCTCTCGTGCCCACTCGAGCGCGTCGAGGCTGGTCGCGGTCCGACCGCCGTGGGTCGTGACGACGAAACCGGAGCGGGTGCCGGGCGCGCGTTTCACGTCGAGCGACAGCACCAGCACCTGCGCACCGAAGCGATCGGCGATCTCGCCGAGCAGCTCGGGGCGTGCGATGGCGGCGGAGTTGACGCCGACCTTGTCGGCGCCGACCGCGAGCAGGCGGGCCACGTCGTCGGCGCTGCGCACGCCGCCGCCGACGGTCAAGGGGATGAAGACCTCCTCGGCGGTGCGGCGCACGACGTCGTAGGTCGTCGATCGGTCGTCCACCGTCGCGGTGACGTCGAGGAAGGTCAGCTCGTCGGCACCCTGAGCGAAGTACAGGGCGGCCAGCTCGACCGGATCGCCCATGTCGCGCAGGTTCTCGAAGTTCACGCCCTTGACGACGCGGCCGGCGGCCACGTCCAGACAGGGGATGACCCGTCGTGCGAGCGACATGTCAGAGCCTCGCGTTGTGGATCGCGGTCACCAGGATCGCGCGCGCGCCGATCGCGTACAGCGCGTCCATCACCTGGTTGACCGTCTTGCGGGGGCTCATCACCCGCACGGCGACCCATTCGGGATCGCGAAGCGGCGAAATCGTGGGCGACTCGATACCGGGAGCGATCGCGACCGCCTCGTCGACCAGCGACGCCGGGAGGTCGTAGTCGATCAGGACGTAGCGTCGGGCCACCATCACGCCCCGCAGGCGCCGCAGGAGCGTCTCGGTGCCCTCGGCCTCGGACGGGGCTCCGATCAGCACGGCCTCCGACTCCAGCAGCACGGGGCCGAAGATCTCCAACCCGGCTTGGCGCAGCGTCGTTCCCGTCGAGACCACGTCGGCGACGGCATCGGCGACGCCCAGCTGCACCGCCGACTCGACCGCGCCGTCCAACGGCACCAGGTCGACCGCGACTCCCTGCTCGTCGAGGAAGCCGTCGACCAGCCCCGGGTACGCCGTCGCGACCCGCAGACCCTCGAGGTCGCTCACCTGCGTGAAGCGCCCGGGAGGTCCGGCGAAGCGGAAGGTCGAGCCGCCGAAGCCCAGCTTCTCGATCTCGCGGGCACCCGGCATCCGTGCGTCCAGCAGCAGGTCGCGGCCGGTGATGCCGACGTCCAGTGCGCCGGAACCGACATAGGTCGCGATGTCCTTCGGGCGCAGGTAGAAGAACTCGACCTCGTTGACGGGGTCGATGACGTGGAGGTCCTTGGGGTCGCGGCGTCCGGTGTATCCGGCTTCCGCGAGCATCTCGGCGGCGGTGTCGGCGAGCGACCCCTTGTTCGGCACGGCGATGCGCAGCATGGGTGAAGAGCTTTCGGTGTCGGGAGGAGCGGGGGCGGGAGCGCGCTCAGAGATGTCGGTAGACGTCCTGCAGCGTGAGGCCCTTGGCGAGCATCAGCACCTGCAGGTGGTACAGCAGCTGCGAGATCTCTTCGGCGGTCTCGTCGTCGGACTGGTACTCCGCGGCCATCCAGACTTCCGCGGCCTCTTCGACGATCTTCTTGCCGATGGCGTGCACGCCGCGATCGAGCTGCGCGACCGTGCCGGAGCCTTCGGGACGGGTCTCGGCGGTCGTCGTCAGCTCCGCGAACAGGGCGTCGAACGTCTTCACCCTCTCAGGCTACCGGTCCTCGGCGCGCCCGCGCGCCGCCAGCCGCGGGCGGCGGTGCTCAGTGGCGGTGATGCTCGGTGGCGAGGCGCCGCAGCGCGGCGATGGCCCGGTCGGGCTCGTCGGCGCCGAAGACCGCGGATCCTGCGACGAAGGTATCGGCCCCGGCCTCGGCAGCCTGGGCGATCGTCGACTCGGAGATGCCGCCGTCGACCTGCAACCACACCTGCGAACCGCGCCGGCGGGCCTCCTCATGCAGACGGGCGAGCTTGGGCATCTGATCGGCCATGAAGGACTGGCCGCCGAAGCCCGGCTCGACGGTCATCACGAGGATCTGGTCGAACTCGTCGAGCACGTCGTACAGGCCTTCGACCGGTGTCGCGGGTTTGACGGCGACGCCGGCTCGCGACCCGATCGCGCGGATCCTGCGGGCCAGAGTCACCGGGTCGGTCGCCGCTTCGAGATGGAAGGTGACGGATGCCGCGCCCAGCTCGGCGTACCCGGGCGCCCACCGGTCGGCATCCGAGATCATGAGGTGGACGTCCAGCGGCACGGGGCTCGTCGCCTGGATGCGCTCGACCATCTGCGGACCGAACGTCAGGTTCGGCACGAAGTGATTGTCCATGACGTCCACATGCACGAAGTCGGCGGTCGCGATGCGCGCCAACTCCGCCTGCATGTTGACGAAGTCGGCGGCCAGGATGCTGGGGTTGATTCGTGCCACGGCCCCATTATCCACACCCTGCCCGCGCGTTCGGCCCGCCGTCAGTAGGGTCTCTGGAGAACCACGGGGGTGGTTCGCGCCGAGGGGTGCGCGGCGGGGTGACCGACGAGAGGGCGGACGATGAGCGGGAACGGTGACGGTCAGGCGCCGATGTGGGACGCCCAGCGTGGCGAATGGGTCGCGGGCGCATTGCGGTGGGATGCCGCGGCGGCCCAGTGGGTGCCGCGCGCGACGGAGGCGGCTGCCGAGGCCACCGTCGTCACGCCGGCACCCACGGAGCACGCGGCGGCAGGGCCGTACGTCGCGGCGTTCACACGTCCGCAGCAGGCCGGCGGCCCGGTACCGCACGGCGCTCCGGTCCCGCAGCCCGCCCCGCAGCCGCTTCCCGCAGACGGACAGGCGCCGGTACCGCCGCGAAAGAAGCTTCCCACCGGGGCGCTGATCGGCATCATCGCCGGCGGAATGGTGGTGCTGCTGGCCATCGCTCTGGGCGTGGCGTTCGCGGTGCGCGCGGCGACGACGGCCACCACCGCCCCCGAGAGGGTCGTGTCCGATTACCTGAATGCGCTCGCCGCCGGCGACAGCGAGGCGGCCCTCGCGATGCTCGACTCGAAGCCGCGTCAGGGCACGCTCCTGTCGGATGACGCGCTCGCCGCCGCATCCGCGAAGGGTGCGATCGAGAACGTCGTCGTGTCGGTGCCGAAGGGCGGCGACAAGGGATACTCGATCCCCGTGCGCGTCGACTACACGATCGGCGGAAAGCCGGTGAGCGGCCAGTTCGACGTCGTCGACTACGAGGATGACGGCACGTGGAAGCTGGCGCACGGCACGGTCGACATCTACCTCGGCGGCAGCTTCCGCGGCCTCAACGCGACG
>NZ_BADB01000021.1:0-1719 GCF_000333415.1 Microbacterium sp. B24
CTCGGGATGCTGGCGACGACGGAGGCGGAGGAAAGCACGAGGGGCAGTCTACTTCGCCGCCGGTGCCGTCACGTGTCGCCGCGGAGGCGTCAGCGCCCGGCGCCCGCCGTCAGGGCGCGGGTCTCTGCGGCGAGGGCCTCCACGCCCCCGTCGCGCAGCGCCCGGACGAGGGCCGTTCCCACGATCGCGCCGTCCGCGTACTCCAGGACGCCGCTGACCTGCTCGGGCGTGGAGATACCGATGCCGACGCAGGCGTGGTCGACACCGAAGGTGCGCAGTCGCGCCACGAGCGTGCGCGCCGCGGCATCCAGCTCCGCGCGTTCGCCCGTGATACCCATCGTCGACACCGTGTAGACGAAGCCGGTCGACGCCGCGGCGATCATCCGCAGACGCTCGTCGGTAGAGGTCGGCGCCGCCAGGAAGACCCGATCGAGCCCGGTGCGCTCGGAGGCGGCGATCCAGTCGGGGGCGGCGTCGGGTGTGATGTCGGGAGTGATCAGTCCCGCCCCGCCCGCGGCGACGAGGTCGTCGGCGAACCGGTCCACGCCGTACTGCAGCACGGGGTTCCAGTACGTCATCACGAGGATGGGAACATCCACCCGGTCGGCGATCGCGCGCACGGCGGTGAAGGTGTCGCGAAGCCGGAAACCTGCCGCGAGCGCGGCCTGCGTGGCCTCCTGGATCACGAGGCCGTCCATGACGGGGTCCGAGTAGGGCGGGCCGAGCTCGAGGATGTCGGCGCCGTTCTCCGCCAGCGCCACGGCCGCATCGATGCTCGTCTGCAGGTCGGGATAGCCGAGCGGCAGGTAGCCGACGAACGCGCCGCGCCCCTCCGCCTTCGCCGCATCGATCGCGGCGGCCACGCGAGAGGTCATGCCGTTGCCCCCTCGTCGTAGAGACCGAACCAGCGCGCAGCCGTGTCCATGTCCTTGTCGCCGCGTCCCGACAGGCTGACGGCGATGAGGGCGTCGGGTCCGAGCTCGCGGCCCAACCGCAGGGCGCCGGCCAGCGCGTGTGCGGACTCGATTGCCGGGATGATGCCCTCCGTCTGCGACAACAGGCGCAGCGCGTCCATCGCCTCGGCATCCGTCGCCGGAATGTACTGGGCGCGGCCGATGTCGGCGAGCCAGGCGTGCTCGGGACCGACACCGGGATAGTCCAGTCCGGCGGAGATCGAGTGGGACTCGACGGTCTGGCCGTCCTCGTCCTGCAGGACGAACGTCTTGGCCCCGTGGAGGATGCCGGGGCGCCCGCGCTCGATGGACGCCGCGTGCTTGGGCGTGTCGACCCCGTCGCCGGCCGCCTCGACGCCGTAGAGCTTGACCGTCTCGTCGTCGAGGAACGCGTCGAACATGCCGATCGCGTTCGAGCCGCCGCCGACGCAGGCGACGACCGCGTCGGGCAGGCGTCCCGTGTCGGCGAGCAGCTGCGCGCGGGCTTCCTCGGAGATGATCTTCTGGAAGTCGCGCACCATCGCCGGGAAGGGGTGCGGGCCTGCGGCGGTGCCGAAGATGTAGTTCGTCGTCTCGACGGACGCCACCCAGTCGCGGTACGCCTCGTTGATCGCGTCCTTCAGGGTGCGCGATCCCGTCGTCACGGGCACGACCTCCGCGCCCAGCAGCCGCATGCGGGCGACGTTGAGCGCTTGGCGCTGGGTGTCCACCTCGCCCATGTAGACGGTGCATTCGAAAACGAAACAGGCCGCTGCGGTCGCGGTTG
>NZ_BADB01000020.1:0-1304 GCF_000333415.1 Microbacterium sp. B24
CGGAGGTCGTCGACGTGGTCGCGACGCTCCGCGTGATCAGCGACCCGCGCGCGGGTTCGTCGCTGATCAGGTTGCTCGCCGGCCCGCGCTGGGGGATCGGCGTGGCTGATCTGCGGGCATTGAGTGAGCTGTCCCGCAGGATCAGCCGTCACGACGCCGCGCTTCGGCCCTTGGAGCCCGACGTCGTGGCGCGGATGCGTTCGTCGGCGGGGGATGACCAGGGCTCGCTCATCGACGCCCTCGACTTCTTTTTGCGCCACGGCGTCGACCACGGTTGGCTGTCCGACTTCACGGCCGCGGCGCGGGAACGCCTGCGCGAGGCGGCCGCCGTCTTCGCCGGCCTGCGTCGGCAGGCGACGCTGCCGATCCCGGAGCTCGTGCGCATGATCGAACTCGAGCTCCGCCTGGACATCGAGCTCGCCGCGAATGAGGCGCGCGGTCCGGCACGCGTCGCCGGCGATCAGCTGCGCGCTTTCGTCGATGAACTGCACGGCTTTCTGGCGACGGATGACCGTGGTTCGCTGCCGAGCCTTCTCGCCTGGCTCGACCACGCCGAGCGCCTCGATGAGTTCGCACCCCGCACGGAGCCGCCCGAGGACGATGTCGTGCAGCTGCTCACGATCCACGGGTCCAAAGGCCTCGAATGGGACGCCGTGGCGGTCGTCCGCCTGGTCGAGGACGAGCTGCCCTCGCGGCCGAAGGACACGCGTGGGTGGCTCGGGTTCGGCCTTCTCCCGTACGAGTTCCGCGGCGACGCGGATTGGCTGCCCGACTTCCGGTGGGATGCCGACCGGTCCCCGACGCAGCAGGATCTCGTCGGCGCCCTGAACGACTTCGTCGCGGCCGGGCGCGCGCGCCAGCGTGATGAGGAGCGTCGGCTGGCGTACGTCGCCGTCACTCGTGCACGCGACCACCTGCTTCTGAGCGCTTCGCACTGGTCGGGCACCACGTCGCCGCGTCGCCCGAGCGCTTTCCTGGAGGAGATGGCCGCGGCCCTGGGCCGGACGCTCGACCCGGACGTCGACCCGGGCGAGAACCCTTTCGAGGGTCGCCGCCGCCTCCTGACGTGGCCGCTCGATCCCCTCGGAGCGCGGCGCGGCACCGTCGCCGCCGCCGCCGACGGCGTGCGGCGGGCGGCGGACGCCGAGCCCACCGCCGAACTCGCCCTCCTGCTCGCCGAGCGGGCGGAGCGGCAGCGCTCGGCGCGACCGGCGGCGCCCGTGCGCTTCCCGGCATCCCGTTTCAAGGACTTTCTCGGCGACGCGCCGGCGCTGCGCCGTGCGCTGCCCGAACGTCCGTATCGC
>NZ_BADB01000019.1:0-3924 GCF_000333415.1 Microbacterium sp. B24
GATGAGCTGAGCGGAGGGTGACCGTTGCCCGTCCATGGGGTAGAGCGTGAGCACGGCGAGCAGGCCCAGGGTGACCCACGAGATCGAACCGAGGTAGTTCAACCGGAGCAGCCGCTCGGCGACGCGCATCGGCTCGCCGTCCCGGCGGCGGCGAGCCGCGAGGGCGCGCAGGGCCGGAATGATCAGCAGTCCGCCGTCCGCCCAGCGGCGGCGCTGGATGACGAGGGAGCCGAAGTCGGGCGGTGTGGCGCTGTAGCTGAGGCGCTCCGGGTAGTTCATGAGCGTCCAGCCGTGTTCGGCGATCTCGATGCTCGACTCGGTGTCCTCGATGGCCGTCCGGTCGGAGATGTATCGCACGATGCGCGTGCCGTCTTCCACCGTCTCACGCCGCAGCGATGCCAGAGCCTGCCAGCGCAGCACGGCGTTCGCGCCCACCCAGAATGTGGCCCCGAATGCCGTGAGGCCCTGGTGCACGATGTGCTGCAGGTCGGTGGTCGCCCCGGCGATGCGTTCGAGCCGCGTCGGAGCCCCGCGGTAGGCCGAGTAGGGGGTCTGAGCCACCGCCACGCGCGCGTTCTCCGGCTGCTCGAGGGCGTGCACCAGTGTCGCGCAGTATCCCGGCAGCAGCATCGAGTCGGCGTCCAGCGTCAGCACGAAGTCGGGCTCGGCCACCTCGAGCGTGCTGCGTCCTGTCCCGGCATCCTCGAGCACACGGTGTCCATCCACCACCCGTTCCCGGTAGCGACCGCCGATGAGGCCGAGGTAGGAGTTCAGGTTCATGGCCTTGTTGGGCACGTGCGAGAACGACGCATAGCGCCGGCGCTCGAACGTGGAGGTCTCGGCTCCGAAGATCCGCACGAGACGGCTGGCGAGTTGATGAGCACGGGCGAGCGTCAGGGGCGCTGCACCGCTTTCCGCGGCCTCGAGCAGCGCCGCGGCGGTCGCGTCGAGATCGGATGCCAGCCGTCGCAGCACCTGCTCGACGAAGAAGACCTCCACGTGCGTCCGCGTCGGCGCCTCGTCGGCACGTGCGTGCAGCCACCGCGCGCACGCCGCGTGCTCGCGCATCACGACCTCCGTCGCCTCGGCGGGGGAGAGCGCGCCCGAGCGAATGCGGGCGGCGGCGGCATCCACGCGCTCGAAGACCGGGCGCAGCGCGGCATCCAGCTCCGCCGTCAGGGCGCGGCATCCCTCCAACCCCGCGCGCGCCGCATCGTCGATCGGCTCGGGGTCGTCGTCGAGCAGCAACACGACGTTCAGCCGCGGGAACTCCTGCAGCGCCACGGACCAGAGCGCCATCCGCACGAGGTCGGGATCCTCGCGCCGCGACGGCAACAACGCCGTCAGCAGGGGCTCGTGGTCGGAGTAGTGCTCATCGATCGCGATGCGGCGGGGGTGGCGATGCGCCGCGAGACGAGGGAGCGCGCCCGCCCGCGCGAGCAGGTACATGCAGGCCGAGAAAGTGAGTGCGGTCACCGAGACGAGGAACACGGTTGTGGCCAGCAGCTGGGTGGCGTCGACGAGCGCACCGCCGCGCGAGAGGGCGACGATCACCGTGGCGAGGTAGAGCATCCACAGCACCACGCAGGAGATCAGTGCGACCCGAGACCGCGCGATGCGGGCTGTGGAAGGGCGCGCGTGCGTGGCGGGCTGCGGGGTCGCGTCGCGATCGGTGCCGCGCTGTCGGCGACGGGCGCGGGTGACGGCAGTGTCTGAGGTCATGGTCGACGTTCCTTCGACGGGGGGCCGAGGCGTCGGGGAGTCGCCGCGGCGACGCGGCCGACAAGTCCCAGGTCGGTCACGTTAAGCGCCATCGTGCCCGCAGCGGCTGCCTCGGCGCGGCCGTTTCGACCACCGGAATCGGTGGTTTCCCGCGGCACTCGACGAAAGCCGCCTTACCGATCCAGGCGCGAGAGGTGCTCGATGAGCCGCATCGGCAGGCCGGAATCCGCACCGAAGAAGTCGTCGTCTGCGGCTTCGACCGCACTGTTGGCCGCCCTCGCCAGGCGCTCCCCTGCAGCGGTGGCCAGCACGCGCCGCGCCCTGGCGTCAGCGGGGTCGACGCGCCGTTCGACGAGCCCCTTTGCTTCCAGCGCGCGGAGCACCTGCGAGACCATCATGGGGTCCGTGCGCACGGTGTGGGCGAGGTCGACCTGGGTGGTTCCTTCAGGATCGGCTCGCCAGGTGAGGGCGGCGAGCAGCACGAACTGCACGTGCGTCAGGTCGAACGGTGCGAGCGTGCGGCGCATCACCGCCTGCCACCGATTGGTGACACGCCAGAGCATGAATCCCGGGCTAGCGTCATAGGACTCGAATCGCGTGTGCAACCCCGCTGTCATGAGTCGTTCTTCGCCTCCTCGATCGGCACCGAGAGCCACTCTGTCACGGGGTCTCGACGAGCGCGATGAGACGATCGAGATCCTCCGGGACCGAGACCGAGAACCCCTTGAAGGCCGTCCGCGCCCACACCCGCGCGAGGGGACCGGTCATCCACACGCGGACGGTGAGCGTGGACCCATTGGGCGCGGACTCGACCGTGTGTCGGAACGTGAGGCGTGCCCCCGGCACGCTGCTGACGTCGGTGTACACGCGGTCCTGCTCGCACTCGGAGATCGTGAACCGGGTCTTCGGGCCGCCCACAGGCTTCAATACGCCCCGTGTGCCGGCGCGCACCGGGCCCTCCACACGCACCCACTCGGTGTCGGGCGACCACTCCGGCCATGACGCGTGGTCGATCCATCGCGCGAAGTAGTCTGCGGGCGCGGCGGAGGAGGTCCGGACGGCGCCAGCGAGTTCGATCATGGATTTAATATGCGCGCTTACTATGCGGATGTCAAGTGCCGTGACATTCGGGCCTTCCCGGTGCTCGTGATCAACGAGCGCCGGCACCGATATGGTCACCTCATGTCGATCCCCGCTGACAGCCCCCTCGCCACGGCACCTTCGCCGACACCCGATGCCTACCGAACGTTCGGAATCGTCGGATTCGTGCTGTCGTTCTTCGTCATCCTCAATCTCGCCGGACTCGCGATCAGCATCATCGCGTTGGTCGGCTCTCGTCGGCAGGGGCACCGCAACGGACTCGCGCTCGCGGGCGTCGTCATCGCAGGCGCCGGCGTCGCCGTGACACTGGTGATCGTGTTCGTGCTCGGCGCCACCGTGGTGGATGCCGGGCAGACCTGTGCTCGCCTCGGAGAAGGCGTGCACACCGCGGGACCCGCGACCTACACCTGCGGCCCCGGCTCCTTCTACGTCCGCTATGGCGGTTGACCGACAGCGAAAGCACCGATGACGAAGGCCCCGACATCCGCGCGATGTCGCGGGAGTCGGGGCCTTCGTGATGGCGGTGACGGTGGGATTTGAACCCACGGTAGGGGGTTACCCTACACAACTTTTCGAGAGTTGCACCTTCGGCCGCTCGGACACGTCACCGCCGACTAGCTTACGACACTCCGCGGGATGCCGCGAACCGGCTGCAGCGAGGGTGGCCCTGCCCACCCCCTTCACGATGTCGCCGGGGCGCCCTAGCGTGAGGGCATGGGAGAGCTCGGGCGATGACGCGGCAGATGACACCACAGCAGCGACTCGTCCTCGTGATCGCCATCCTGGGGTCGTTCGTCGCTTTCCTCGACGGCACCATCGTCAACGTCGCCCTCCCCGCCATCGCCCGCGACCTCGGCGGCGGCCTGTCCACCCAGCAGTGGACGGTCGACGCCTACCTCGTGACACTGGGTGCCCTCATCCTGGTGGCCGGCGCGGTGAGCGATGCGTTCGGCCGGGTTCTCGTGCTGCGCATCGGCCTCATCGGCTTCGGTATCGCCTCGGTGGGTGTCGCCCTCTCCCCCACCCCTGAACTCCTCGTCGCCGCACGTGCGGTCCAGGGTGCCGCCGGGGCTGACTCTAGAGGATCCCCGGGACCGAGCT
>NZ_BADB01000018.1:0-6933 GCF_000333415.1 Microbacterium sp. B24
GCCATCCGATCAGGGGAGTCGTCCCGTTCACGATCGGAGGCGGGCGCCGCTGACGCGGACACCCGTCGCCACGCCGGCGACACGCGCAGCATCGGACGCCGCCACCGCCGACACCACCCCACAGGACCAGAGCGCACGAGAGGACCAGGGGATCATCCGCATCCTCCTGGTCGGCGCGGGCGGGGCGATCATCGCCGTCGCCGCCCACGCCGCCTTCCATCTCCTCCGCCGTAAGAAAGGCACTTCACAGTGAGCATCCACACCACCACCCGCACCCGCCTGACCGTCGCCGCGCGCGCCGGCGCTCTGCTGAGCGTCGGCCTGCTGGCGCTCGCCGGGTGCGCCACCACGACCCCGTCGGCGGGATCAACCCCCTCGACGTCGGCGAGCGCCGCCGACACCAGCGGCGCCGCCGTGACGATCTCCGACGCGTGGGTCAAGGCGGCCGACTCCGGCATGTCCGCCGCCTTCGGCACTCTCCACAACGACTCGAAGACGGACATCACTCTCGTGTCGGCGACCTCGCCGGCATCGTCCATGCTGCAGCTGCACGAGACCGTCGCCGATGCGTCGGGCGCCATGGTCATGAAGGAGAAGAGCGGCGGGTTCGTCATTCCGGCCGGGGGCGATTTCGTGCTCCAGCCGGGCGGCAATCACATCATGCTGATGGACCTGACCGCTCCTCTGAAAGCCGGGGAGGACACCACCTTCACTCTGACGTTCTCCGACGGCTCGACCACGGAGTTCTCGGCGCCGGTGAAGGACTACTCCGGCGCGAACGAGAACTATCAGGGCGGGGACATGCAGATGAGCCCCACTCCCTCGACGACGCCGAGCCACTGATGGCGGCGCCCGAACAGGGCGCGCGTCGACCGTCGTCGACCCGGCGGCAGTTCCTCCTCGGAGGGGCTGTCGCCGGTGTCGGCGCCGCCGCTGCGATCGGCGTCGACCTCGCCCTCACCTCCACGGCACCCGCGGGCCCGCCGGCGGCGGCATCCGTCCCGCTCAACGGCGCGGATGTCGTGCCGTTCCACGGCGTGCATCAGGCCGGGATCGACACCGACGCCCAGGCGCACGCCACCTTCGTCGCGCTCGATCTTCGTGCCGACGTCGACCGCGAGGGGCTGCGGCGCCTGTTGCGCGTCCTGTCCGACGATGCCGGGCGGCTCACCCAGGGCTCACCCGCCCTCGCCGACTCCGAACCGGAACTCGCCGCAGCACCGGCGCGCCTCACCGTGACCTTCGGCTTCGGGCCGGGCCTCGTCGCTCGCGCCCAGGGCACGGGGCCCGCATGGCTGAGGCCGCTGCCGCCGTTCGGGATCGACCGCCTGCGCGACGAGTTCAGCCACGGTGACCTGCTGCTGCAGATCGCCGGCGACGACCCGCTGACCGTCGCCCATGCGACGCGCATGCTGCTGAAGGACGCGCGCAGCTTCGCCCAGGTCCGCTGGACGCAGCAGGGGTTCCGTCGCGCGTACGGCACGGTCGCTCCCGGCACCACCATGCGCAACCTGTTCGGTCAGGTCGACGGCACCGCCAACCCGCAACCCGGCACGACGCACTTCGACGAGGTCGTCTGGTCGGATGCCGGGTGGCTGGCCGGCGGCACCGGCGCGGTCGTCCGCCGCATCCACATGGACCTCGACAAGTGGGACAAGCTGGACCGCCCGGGTCGAGAGGACTCCGTCGGCCGCACCCTGTCCAACGGCGCGCCGCTCACCGGCACGGCCGAGCACGACGAGCCCGACTTCGACGCGAAGACCCCGAGCGGCTTCCCCGTGATCCCCGAGTTCTCTCACATGCGTCGCTCGCGGCCCGATGATGCGAGACAGCGGATCTTCCGTCGTGGCTACAACTACGACGAGCGACCGGCAGGGGGAGACGTCTCCGATTCCGGACTGATCTTCGTGTCGTTCCAGGCCGACGTCGACGCTCAGTTCGTGCCCATCCAGCGGCGGCTCGACGAGCTCGACCTGCTCAACGAGTGGACGACGCCGATCGGGTCGGCCGTGTTCGCCATCCCTCCGGGATGCCAGCCGGGCGGGTACATCGGCGAGACACTGCTGGCGTGAGGGGACGCCGCCGCGAGCCCACCGGTAATAATGCGGAATCGACGGCGCGCGCCTCGCGTCGTGCCCCTATTCTGGAGCGGCGCGAGGTGCGGCACATCCACCGCCGGGGGGTCGGCTCGAAGAGAGGTGTCCTGGGGATGGTGGATGCGGCATCCGTCGCCGTCGTCGACGACCACGAGCTCGTCGCGATGGCGGTGCAGAACCTCCTCGCCGCGACATCCGACGTCGTCTTCGTCGGTCACGCCCGCACGGTCGACGAGCTGGTGCGTCGTTCGCCGCGCGCCGGTCTGGTGCTGCTCGATCTGAGCCTGCGCGACGGAACTCATCCCGCGGACAACGTCGCGGCGCTGCGCCAGTGGGGCGCCCAGGTCCTCGTGCTGACCTCGGGCGAGGACCCCTACCTCGTGCGCGCCGCCTCACGCGCCGACATCCGCGGCGTCGTGAGGAAGTCGGCGCCGTCGGCGGGCCTGTTGACCGCGATCGTGTCGGCGTCGCGCGGCGAACACGTCTCGACGGCGGAATGGGCCTCGGCGCTCGACACCGATCCCCTGCTGGAGGGCGCCCCCCTCACCGCACGCGAACGCGAGGTCCTGGCGTTGTACGCCTCGGGGCTGGGGGCGCGGGACGTCGCGACGCGGCTGTTCATCTCCGAGAACACGGTCAACGATCACCTCCGTCGCATCCGCTCGGTCTACCACCAGCTGGGGCGCCCGGCCGCGACGAAGGTCGAGCTGTATCAGCGGGGCCTCGAAGACGGCTACGTGCCGGTGCCACGGCGTGAGTGACACGGATGCCGCGGAGCGGGCGGCTCGGCGGGTGCTGCTGGCCACCAGCGGGGCGATGGTCGCCGCCGTCGGCACGTTCAACGTCACCGTCGTGGCCCGCGAACACCCCGTCCTCCCCCTCTGGTATCTGATCGTCGTGATCGCCGCGGCGGCCACCACCATCGTGGGCGGGGCGGCCTCTCCCCTGCTGAGCACCCGGATGCTGCGCCGTACGGCGGGGGCGGCGACGGTGCTGTTCTGGGCGACGGTCATCCTGTTCGCCCCGGCGGCGGCGATGTCGGAGGTGGAGCGCATGCCATGGGTGCTGACCGCCTCCAGCGCCGCGACGGCCTGCGCTCTCGTCGCCTTCGGTCCGCGTGCGGCGTGGGCCACCCTGGCGATCGGGACCCTCGCGGGAGTCGCCTACCGTCTCACGTTCGGAGGCTTCGATCTGGATGGAATCGTCAACGACTCGCACGCCCTGCTGACCGCGGCCGTGGTCTGCGTGCTGGGCGGGCATGTGCTGTCGGTGGGCGCCGGGCTGGACGCCGCCGCGGCCGAGCGGCGTGCCGCCGCCGCCCGCGAGTCGTCCGAGCGGGGCCGCCTGGCGGCGCGGACGCACGCGGCCGCCCTCGTCCACGACGAGGTGCTGGCGACGCTCGTGCTGGCCGCCTCCGAGCTGCCCGTTCCGCTGGATCGGCTCGCCGTCCAGGCGCGGCGCGCGGCGGCGATGGTCACATCTCTCGTCGACGACGGCGCACGCGAGCCTCTCCCCCTGGATGCCGAGCTCGTCACGGAAGCCCGTCGGCACGGTGCGGAGCTGACCTGCGACATCGACGGCCCCCTCCTGCTCGATGACGGGGTGACCACGGCGATGCTGGGGGCGACACGACAGGCGCTGACCAACGCCGCCCGGCATGCCCCGCTCGCGCGGCGACAGGTGCATCTGCGCGCACGGGAGAACGACGTGCGCATCGACATCGTCGACGATGGTCCCGGCTTCGAGATGGCCCGGATCGGCGATGATCGGCTCGGCATCCGCCAGAGCATCGTCGGGCGCATCGAACGCCTCTCGGGCGGCGCCGCCGAGATCGTCTCCGCGCCCGGCGTCGGCACCCGCGTCACACTGCGGTACGCGAAACCCGCCGTCGGCGTCGAGATGGCGGCGGTCACCGACTCCGCGGCGCTGCGGCGCGGCGTGACCCGTATCGGCGTGGGCTACGTCGTTCTGCAGGGGCTGTGCGCAGCCGCCGCGACGGTCATGGCACCGCACACGTGGGCCCTGCAGCTGGCGGCCTTGGTGCTGATCCTGACGACCGCCGAGCTGCTGCGCCGGTCGCTGCCCGCGGCGCCGTCATGGCCCCGGTCGTTCGGTGTCATCGCCCTGGTGGTCGGCACGACGATCGCGACGGTCGTCGTCGCCCCGCTCACCTACGGCACCCTGTGGCCGGTGATGGCGCTGTCGTTCCTGCTCGTGCCGCTGGCCCTGCGAGGACGCACCGGCACGGCACTGGTCGGCGCCGCGCTCGTCGTCGGCGTCCTGATCGCGGCGGGAGCCGCGCAGGGCGTCGCCGCCGGTCAGATCCTCCAGCTGGTCACCCGCCCGGGGCTCGTCGTCGGGGTCGCCGCGCTGATGCTGTACGTCATCGCGCGCATGCAGAGCCGCATCGTCGTGCTGCATCACGAGGCCGTCGCCGCGGCGGAGAGGCAGAGCTGGTCGATGTCGGCTCGTGCCGAACTGCGCGAACGCGCCGACGATCTCGCCGCCTCCGTGGTCCCGCTGTTGAACCGCATCGCCGAAGGGCGCCCTCCCTCATCCGAAGAGCGCCGCGCGTACGCGGCGCAGGAGGGCCGGCTGCGTGATGACCTCCGAGCCGGCGGGCTGGCACGTGAACCTCTGCGCAGCGCCGTCGCCGCGGCGCGTGCGCGCGGAGTCGACGTCGTTCTGCTCGATGACAGCGGCGGGTGCGCGGACGACGGTATCGAAGCGGCCGTGGGCTGGATGGCCGAGAGCGTCGCCGAGGCACGTCGGCACGTCGTCGGGCGCCTGCATCCGGACGGAAGAGCGGTGCGGGCGACCATCGCCGTCGACGGCCGCCCACACGTGTTCGACGCCGTCAGCGGTCACGACCCGTCGAGGAGCTTCCACGGCGAGTAGTCGTGGTCGAGCACCGATCGATCGGGGCGCTGTCCGCGCGACCACCACCGTGCCTCGTATCCGCTGCCGTCGTACATGACGCGGTCGCCCTGGTTGTACAAGGCGGCGGCGGACCATTCCGGGTAGGTGCCCTCCGGCAGCTGAGGAAGGGTGAACGGGCGGTCGGACGAGAGCACGGGGCCCACGTAGGTCCAGGCCGAGGCCGCGGCATCCAGGGAGGGGTCGTCGGGCTGGGGGCCGTCTTCGTTCCACCACTTCGACACGTAGACCGAGCCGCGCCAGACCACGAACACCCCCGCCGAGTAGAACGACTGCGACGTCCACAACGGGAAGGGACTGGTGGCGGCGTCGTCGGGGACGACCGGGCCGTCGTGCGGGGTGACGGGCTCCCCCGACGGCGTGCCGGTGTGCCCGTCGGCGAGGATGCCGGCGAAGCTCACGCCGGCCTGATCGATGCCGCTGCACAGGGGCGAGACCCGATGCACGAGCGGGTAGTTCGATCCGCAGGTGCGGTCGCGGTTGAGCGACCACATCGACATCCGCGCGACGCCCTGCGCGGAGGCGAAGGCGGCGAGCGCCCGGGCGTCATCGAGGGTGAAGACCTCGCGCTCGATGTCGCTCTGGCCGATCATCGGGGTCGCACCCAGCAGCGCCCAGGCCCCGCCCGGCGGCAGCGCACGCCCGTGGGCGCCCCACAGGTCGGTGATCTGGCGCGCGGTGGCGTTCAGCGCGCTGATCGCGAGCGCGGAGGTCGAGGCTGTGCGATCGTCGGCGTTGAAGTCCATCGTCATGGCGTTGACGCCGGCGACCTCGACGCCGCCGTCGAGCATCGACGAGACCTGGGCGGATCCCTGGGGGGTGAGACCGTCGGGGGCGACCGGCAGGGTGAGCCACACCCGCAACGCCCTGCCTTCGGCACTGCGCTGCTTCTGCAGCAGCGCGATCGCAGCGGCGCGGCGGGTCGTCGCCGCCGCGTCGTCGAGGGCGTCGCGTTCGATATCGAGGTCGACCGTGTCGATGCCGTACCGGTCGAGCACGGTGCCGTACGCCGTTGCCAGGGCGTCGACCGTCGTGCACGCGGAGGCCAGCTCGGTGTTCAGGGCGCCGCCGAACGACACCGCGAGCGGGCGCCCCTCTCGGTGCATCCGCTCGACGCGACGATCGAGCTGGAAGCGCTGTGCGGCGTCGTCGAGGGTGTATGTCCGCCCCCACGTGGGCGTGCAGTCGTCGTCGCTCGCCGCGACGACGAAGGCGAGCACCAGTCCGCCGGGTGCGGCATCCATCGTGCTGCGCGAAAGCTCATCACCGGATTCGAGCGTGACGTCGTAGTACGGCGCGAACCAGCGGTGGGCGGCATCGGCGCCCGTCACCGTCGGGGGCAGCGTCGGCACGACGGCGGCCGCGGTCGCGCCGAGCCCGAGCGCGACCACGACGGCCACGCTGAGAGCGAGCCGCCCGAACGACAGCTCTCGTCCGGCGAATCGCGAGCGCCGGGGCGCGTGCACCGGGCTCATGAGAGCGCCCCGATCGCCTCGCGCGGACCGTCGTCGAGCACCACGGCCCACCGCGGCGAGGTGACGAGGGCGGGCGCGGCGGCATCCTTCTTCTCCACCCAGATCCAGTCCATCCACGCGAACCAGAGATCGGATGCCGCGGCACGCACCCCGATGAGGCGCACGATCGCCCACAGCGTCGCGACCGCGGTGAAGCCCGCGAACACCGCGGTCCCCCACGCCCCGGCCGTGCCCGCGCGCACGCCGACGGCGCCGGCGACGAGCACCATCGCCATGGGCGCCAGGACGAAGAACGCCGGCACGCGGGTGCGCGACGACACTTTCGGCGTCCGCGCGAACCGTGCCTTGCGCCCGGTGAGGATCTGCAGCACCGACGCCGCACTGCCGGCGAGGTTGACGGGCAGCAGAAGGAGATGAGTCCGTAG
>NZ_BADB01000017.1:0-2582 GCF_000333415.1 Microbacterium sp. B24
TCTTCTCGTCTCGACTTGCCGGCACCGTTGGGTCCGAGAAGACCGAACGACTCGCCGGGCGCGACCTCGAAGCTGAGGCCGTCGACGGCGACGAAGTCGGCCTTGCCCTTGATCTTGTAGGACTTCACGAGTTGATGCGCGGAGATGACGGGAGCAGGCACCGACCCACCCTACCCAGTGCCTCCGACACCGTGCGGCGCCGCTCGTCGTCGTCGAGAGGGAAGATAGAACTACCCGAACACCGCAGGAAAGCTCCTCATGTCCTCTGCCAGCACCACCCGCCCTTCCCGCTCCCGACGCCGCACGCCCGATGACGGCCCTCGCGCGAGTCTGCGACAGCTGCTCCCCTTCGTCTTCGAGCAGAAGGGCGTGCTCGTCGTCGTCGCGGTGCTGAGCGTGCTCGCCGCCGTCGCGACCCTCGCCCAGCCTCTGGTGGTCGGTCAGGTCATTGACCGGGTGCAGAAGCAGGACCCGCTCGGCCTGCTGGTGTGGGTGCTGGTGGGCCTCGTCGTCGCCTCCTCCGTGATCAGCGGCATCCAGCACTTCCTCCTGCAGCGCACCGGTACGGCCGTCGTCTACTCGAGTCGGCGCCGTCTCATCGCCCAGCTGCTGCATCTTCCCGTCCAGGAGTACGACGCGCGGCGCACCGGTGACCTCGTCTCGCGGGTCGGCACCGACACGACCCTGCTGTATGCGGTGCTCACCCAGGGTCTGGCGGACTCGATCGGCAACGCGCTCATCTTCGTCGGCGCGATCGTGGCGATGTTCATCATCGACCCGGTGCTGCTCGTGCTCATCCTGGTCGTCGTCGGCGCGTCGGTCGCCGTCGTGGTGGCGCTCAGCGGCCGCATCCGCCGCGCGACCGCCGTTCAGCAGGAGAAGGTGGGAGAGCTGGCCTCGGGCGTGGAGCGCGCCGTCGGATCGATCCGCACGATCCGCGCCTCGGGCGCGTCCGAACGCGAACGCGAGAGCATCGAGCACACCGCGCGAGGAGCGTACGAGGCCGGGGTGCAGGTCGCCAAGGCATCGGCGTTCGTGGTTCCGGTCGCCGGCGTCGCCCTGCAGCTGTCGCTGCTCGTCGTGCTCGGCGTCGGCGGCTTCCGCGTGGCCTCGGGCGCGATCACGATCGCCGGGCTGGTGACATTCGTGATGTTCCTGTTCTTCCTCGTGCAGCCGCTCGGCTCGTTCTTCGGCGCGATCACCTCGGTCGGCCAGGCGTTGGGAGCACTGGGGCGCATCCAGGAGGTCCTGGACCTGCGCACCGAGACCGCGTGCGATGCGGAGGTCGCGGCATCCGTCGCCGTCGGCACCTCCCCGATCTCCACGGCCGCCGCACACGACAGCCACGAGACGGCCGCCGCGATCGAGTTCCGCGAGGTGCATTTCGCCTACCCGGATGCCGTGGTCAGCGCGCGCCGCCGCTCGGAGACCGAGGCGGCGGCTCTGCTCGCCGAAGCCCACGCCGACGCGACGGTGGCGGTCTCGGAGGCGCCCGGAGAGGTGCTGCGCGGGGTGTCGTTCCGCGTCCCCCGCGGGGCGCGCGTCGCCCTCGTCGGGCCGTCGGGGGCGGGAAAGTCCACCGCTCTCGCCCTGATCGAGCGGTTCTACGACCCGACGGCAGGGTCGATCCTGCTCGACGGTGTCGACCTGCGCGGTATCGACCGCACGCGGCTGCGTGCCCAGCTCGGCTATGTCGAGCAGGACGCGCCGACGCTCGCCGGGACGATCGCGGACAACCTGCGGCTGGCGTCGCCGTCGGCATCCGACGAGGAATGCGCCCGGGTGCTGCGCGCCGTGAACCTCGGCGACGTCCTGGAACGCTCGAGCCTGGGGTTGAACGCGCCGGTGGGCGAGGCCGGCGTCATGCTGTCGGGCGGCGAACGGCAACGACTGGCGATCGCCCGCGCCCTTCTCGCCGCTCCCCCGGTGCTGCTGCTGGATGAGTCGACGTCATCGCTCGACGGCCTCAACGAACAGCGCATGCGCGAAGCGATCGACGCCGTCGCCTCGGGGCGGACGCTCGTCGTGATCGCGCACCGCTTGTCGACGGTCGTCGACAGCGACCTGATCGTCGTGATGGACCACGGTCGAGTCGTCGGGCAGGGCACCCACTCCGAACTCGTCGAGACGGTGCCGCTCTACCGCGACCTCGCGAAGCACCAGCTGCTCGTCTGACCCGCGACCCCGACAGACGACGAGGGGCCCGCCGTCACCGGCGGGCCCCTCTGCTGTCAGCGCTGGTCACTTGCCGCCGAGAGCGTCCTTCGCGTCCTTCGCCGCATCCTTGACGTCCGCTGCGGCGTCCTTCGCGTGGGCCTTGACCTGGTCGGCCTTGCCCTCGGCGACGAGCTTGTCGTTGTCGGTGAGGTTGCCGATCGCCTCCTTGGCCTTGCCGGTCAGGTTCTCGGCGGTGTTCTTGATGTCATCTGCGAGGCCCATGAGGGACTCCTTTCTCTGGTGATGGTTCCGGTTTCTTTCGGGATCCCGGGCGGCCCGGGAAGTTCGGTGAGCGTCGTTCGTCAGGCGACGCGGCGCTCGTGGGCGACGGCGGAACGCAGACCGCCCGTGAGCTGGACGACCAG
>NZ_BADB01000016.1:0-4903 GCF_000333415.1 Microbacterium sp. B24
TTCGAGCTGCCCGTCGCGGCGAAGGCGGCTCGGAATGCCGGGGCGGATGCCGTCGTCGCGCTCGGTGTGATCATCCGTGGCGGCACGCCGCACTTCGAATTCGTCTCGTCTGCCGCCACCGACGGCCTCACCCGGGTCGCCCTCGACACCGGCAAGCCGGTCGGCTTCGGGGTGCTGACCCTGGACGACGAGCAGCAGGGCATCGACCGGGCGGGCCTGGCCGGCTCGAAGGAGGACAAGGGTGCAGAAGCCGCGGATGCCGCGCTGCGCACCGCGCTGCTCCTCCAGCGCCTTCGCGGCTGACAGCTCCCCCCAGCGCCGGCGGCGTTTCGACTCGCTGCGCTCGCTCAACGACCGGAGGGACGTCGCTTCCGGTCGCTGCGTGCGCCCGGGGGCGGGGGCGCGGAATCGGCGACTATCAGTTAGGCTGAAGGAATGGAGATCCTGCGTCACGTCGTCGTCCTCGTCCATCTCACCGGATTCGCCATCCTCTTCGGCGCCTGGGTCGTCGAGGCGGTGGGCCAGCGCCGCGTCACCCGACTCATGACGTGGGGCATGCTGATCGCGGCCGTCGCCGGCCTCGCTCTGGCCGCCCCGTGGGGCATCGACTACCCGCTGAACTACACCAAGCTCGGCGTCAAGCTCGTCGTGCTGATCGCGATCGGCGCGCTGCTCGGGATCGGCACCGCGCGCCAACGCAAGGCGGGCGCGGTGCCGCCCGTGATGTTCTGGCTGGTCGGCATCCTGACCATCCTCAACGCCGCGCTCGCCGTTCTCTGGCGCTGACCCCGCGTCCCCACGCGGAGATTCCCGGCGCACGGCCGAGACGCCCCACGCGGCGTAGACTCGATAGCCGTGCGCCGGGAACCTGCCGGCGCCCCGGTGACCTCATTGTCGCGGCGCCCGCTGCACACACCCCTGCCCCGGACGTCCACCACCGGTGCGTCCCACGAGGACCTGCGATCTCTCATCGATAGGTAGCCTCTGCGCATGTCCACCGCCACCGCGGCCCCCGCCGCACCCGTCAACTCCCGCGCTCGCGTGATCACTGCGAGCCTGGTCGGAACGACGATCGAGTTCTACGACTTCTACGTCTACGCGACCGCCGCCGTGCTCGTCTTCCCCGCCCTCTTCTTCCCGACCGGCAACGAGACCACCGCCCTCCTGTCGTCGTTCGCCGTCTTCGGGGCCGCGATGATCGCGCGCCCCATCGGCGCGGTGGTCTTCGGACACTTCGGCGACCGCTTCGGTCGAAAGGCCACGCTCGTCGCGTCGCTGCTCACGATGGGCATCGCGACCTTCCTGATCGGCTGTCTGCCGACGTTCGCCGGAATCGGCTGGTGGGCAGCGCTCCTGCTGCTGATCCTCCGCCTCTTCCAGGGCTTCGCCCTCGGCGGCGAGTGGTCTGGCGCCGCGCTCGTGGCGACCGAGAACGCCCCGAAGGGCAAGCGCGCCTGGTACGGCACCTTTCCGCAGCTGGGCGCTCCGATCGGCTTCATCGTCGCCAACGCGCTCTTCCTCGTGATCAACTTCGCCCTGCCGCACCCCGACGGCCCGACCCAGCGCTCCGAGGCCTTCCTCGCCTGGGGCTGGCGTGTGCCCTTCCTCTTCTCGGCCGTCATGGTGATCATCGGCCTCTGGGTGCGCCTGAAGCTCGTCGAGTCCGAGACCTTCACGACCGCCGAGAAGAAGGGCGCCATCCGCCGCTTCCCCCTGGGCGAGGTCGTCCGCGGACACTGGAAGAACCTGATCCTCGGCACGTTCATCATGCTGGCCACGTATGTGCTCTTCTACTTGATGACGAGCTTCACCCTCGCCTACGGCACGAAGGCGACCGATGCGCCGGTCGCCGGCCTCGGATTCGGCTACACCGACTTCGTGATCATGCAGATCATCGGTGTGGTGTTCTTCGGAGTCTTCACGCTGCTGTCGGGTCCCATCGCCGACGCGGTCGGCCGGCGGAAGCTGCTCATCTGGGTCACGGCGTTGATCGGTGTGCTCGGCCTCACGTTCAACGTGTTCCTGCTCCCCGCCGTCGATCCGAAGTTCACGGGCGCACTGGTGCAGGCCTTCCTCGTCTTCGGCTTCATGCTGATGGGAGCCACCTTCGGCCCCATGGGCGCCGTGCTGCCGGAGCTCTTCCCGACCAACGTCCGCTACACGGGTTCGGCGATCGCCTACAACGTCTCGTCGATCCTGGGCGCCGCTGTCGCACCGTCGATCGCTCTGGGACTCTGGGCCGCCGCCGGCGGCGAGCCGTGGCTCGTGGGCGTCTACCTGTCGGGCTCCGCCGTGCTCACCCTCATCGCACTGATCCTCTCGCGCGAGACCAAGGACGTCGACTACGAGACGAACATCGGCCTCGGCGAGACCGGCTCGCTCTGACGAGCGCTCAGTCGAGGAACAGCGCGCGCAGCCGCTTCGTCGTGAAGACGAGACCGATCGCGATCATCACGGCGTAGTAGAGGACGTGCCACAGCATGTCGACGTTCAGGATGCCGGTGGTCAGCCCCCGGATCAGCTCCACGCCGTGCCACAGCGGCAGGGCCATGACGATCTGCTGAACCCAGCCGGGGTAGACCGTGATCGGGTAGAAGGTGGCGGAGAAGAGGAACATCGGCAGGAGGACGAAGTTGATCCAGTCCATCTGCTGGAACGTCTTCATGTAGCTCGTGACGGCCATGCCGAGGCTCGCGAAGCCGAACGCGATCAGAACCACCGCGGGCAGGGCGAGCACCGCCGTCCACCCGAGGTTGAGCCCGAGGATCTGCATGATGATCATGAACCCGGTCGCGTACGCGAGACCGCGCAGCAGCGCGTAGAGGATCTCACCCAGCGCGACGTCGAGCGGGCCCAGCGAGGTCGCGAGCATGCCCTCGTAGAGCTTGCCGTAGTTGAGCTTGAAGAAGACGTTCCAGGTGGAGTCGTAGATGGCGCCGTTCATCGCAGAGACCGCCAGCAGTGCCGGCGCGATGAAGGCGGCGTAGCTGACACTGGCGCCCTGTGCGGTCTCGACGTCGCCGATGAGCGCGCCGAGGCCGATACCCATCGAGGCGAGGTAGAACACGGGCTCGAAGAAGCCGGAGAGCACGACCGCCCAGCTGGAAGACCGCGCAGCGATCAGGCCGCGCTGGACGACGGCACCGGGGTTGCCCGCCCACAGGGCGCGCACGCCTCCGCGACGGACGGCACCCAGCGGCGCCTCGACGACCGCGCTCATTTCGCGAGCCTCTCGGTGAAGACGCGGCGGGCGAACAGATAGCCGACCACCGCGAGAGCGAGCAGATAGACGAGGTGGACGGCGACCATCACGGGGTCGACCGCCGCGCCGTAGGTGGCGACACGGCCCAGTTCCGCGCCGTGCCACAGCGGCGAAATCCACCCGATCCACTGCAGCCACAGGGGCAGCGAGTCCAGCGGATAGAACGTTCCGGAGAAGAGGAACATCGGCATGAAGAGGAAGCGCTGCACGAGAGCGAACTGTCCCTTGTCGTCTTCGATCGAGCCCGCATAGGCCATGAGCGGGATGCCGAAGGCGAGCCCCGCCAGCACCCCGGCGAACACCGCGAGCCATCCGGTCGCCGGGTGCGGCACCGCCCCGAACGGCAGCAGCCACACGATCAGGTAGTACGCCGCCGAGGCGACGACCATACGCGCGGTCGCTCCCGCGACCACGCCGTTCGCGATCTGCGGGCTCGACAGCGGCGACGCGTTGAAGCCGTAGAAGTAACGGCGCCACTTGAAGCCCGCCATGACCGGGTAGGTGAGCTCCTCGCTGGCCACCGAGATCGTCGCGGTCGCCAGCAGCGCCGGAGCGACGAACATGAGGTAGCTCACCTCCTGGCCGTGATCGACGATCGGCACGCGGATGAGGGCCGCCAGGCCCACGGCGAGCCCCAGCAGGTACAGGATGGGCTGACCGACGGCGCCGACGATGATCGTCCAGCCGTAGGCGCGCATGGCGCGCACCATGTGCTCGGTGACGTACCAGGTGCCGCGACGGCGGGGCTTGCGACCCCACTGCATCGCCTCGGCCCGCAACGCCTCCAGGCTCGGGTGCGCCGCGGCATCCGTCGACGAGGTGCTCATTCGATCAGCGACCTTCCCGTGAGGCGGAGGAAGACGTCCTCCAGCGAGGAGCGGCGCACGAGCGAGGTGATCGGCTCGAGTCCCAGCGAGGTGACGCGATCGAGGGCGGCCTCACCGTTGTCGGCGTAGATCAGGATGCGGTCGGGAAGCACCTCGACGCGGTCGCCGATACCGGCCAGCTGGCCGGCGACCTGGGCGTTGCGATCCGAACCGAAGCGCACTTCGAGCACTTCACGGCTGGAGTGCTCCCGGATGAGGGATGCCGGGGTGCCCTCGGCCATGATGCGCCCCTTGTCGACGACGATGAGGCGATCGCACAGCTGCTCGGCCTCGTCCATGTAGTGCGTGGTCAGCACCAGGGTCGTGCCGCGCTCCTTGAGGCGGAACAGGCGGTCCCACAGGACGTGACGCGCCTGCGGGTCGAGGCCCGTGGTCGGCTCATCGAGCAGCAGGATGCGCGGATCGTTGATGAGCCCTCGCGCGATGGTGAGGCGCCGTTTCATGCCGCCGGAGAGCTGGTCGACTTTGTTCTTCGCCTTGTCCTCGAGCTGCGCGAAGGCGAGCAGCTCATCGGCCTTCTCGTGGCACACTTTGCTGGGGAGGCCGAAATACCGGCCGTAGATGTACAGATTCTCGCGGGCGTTGAGCTCGCCGTCGAGATTGTCCTGCTGCGGCACGACGCCGAGCCGCGACCGGATCTCGGGACCGTAGCGATCCGGGTCGAGGCCGAAGATCTGCAGATCGCCGCCCGAGCGGGTCGAGACGGCGCCGATCATCTTCATCGTCGTCGACTTGCCGGCACGTTGGGTCCAAA
>NZ_BADB01000015.1:0-1972 GCF_000333415.1 Microbacterium sp. B24
ATCATCGAAGAGCGCGGCGAGATCGTCGCCTCGAACCGTCGGGCGACGGTGCGCGGATGACCGTCCGTGCACCGCTGGCCGTCTCCGACGCTCACCACGGAGACTCGATCTCGGTCAGCGGCGTCTGCTTGACCGTCGTCGACCAGGGCGAGGACTGGTTCACCGCCGACGTGATGCGCCAGAGCCTGGACATGGCGACCCTCGGCGCGTTCGGTCCCGGCACCCGCGTGAACCTCGAGCGCGCCATGGCCGCGCACGGCCGCCTGGGCGGACACATCGTTCAGGGACACGTCGACGGGACCGGCACGGTGCGGGAGGTTCGCCCCGGAGCGCAGTGGCGGGTCATCCGCATCTCACTGCCCGCGGACCTCGCTCCGCTCGTCGTCGACAAGGGATCGATCGCCGTCGACGGGGTCTCTCTCACGGTTTCGAATGCGTCGGATGCCGCCGCCTCCGATGCCTGGTTCGAGGTGTCGCTGATTCCCGAGACCCTGGAGGCGACGACCCTCGGCGACCGCGTCGCCGGCGACCGGGTCAACCTCGAGACCGACATCCTCGCGCGTCACGTGCAGCGCCTGCTCGCCTTCGCTCCCCCTGTGTCCGATTCCACCGACTCCCTCACCGAAGGAGGCTCACGATGAGCCTTGCCACCATCCCCGAGGCCCTCGAGGCGCTGCGCGCCGGACGGCCCGTCATCGTCGCCGACGACGAGAGCCGCGAGAACGAAGGCGACATCATCCTGTCGGCTCAGCTCGCCACGCCCGAATGGCTCGCCTGGACGATCCGCTGGTCCAGCGGCTTCATCTGCGCGCCCATGCCCGCCGAGTGGGCCGACCGCCTCGACCTGCCGCCGATGGTCGCGGTGAACGAAGACGCTCGCGGCACCGCCTACACCGTGAGCGTGGACGCCGCCGACCGCGTCTCGACCGGCATCAGCGCGACCGACCGCTCGCACACGCTCAACGTGCTCGCCGACCCAGCATCCGTTCCGTCGTCGGTGATCCGGCCGGGTCACATCCTGCCGTTGCGCGCCGTGGACGGCGGAGTGCGCGAGCGTGCGGGTCACACGGAGGCCGGTGTGGAGCTCATGCGCCTCGCGGGCCTGCAGCCGGTCGCCGCGATCGGCGAGGTCGTCGCCGAGGACGGATCGATGATGCGCCTGCCGGGCCTGGAAGAGCTCGGCGCGCGCGAGGGCGTTCCGGTGATCACGATCGAGCAGCTCATCGCCTACCTCGACGAGATCGAGCCGACGGGAGCTCCGGCGAGTGTCGCGGCGGCGCAGAAGCGCCGCGTGAGCCTGCGCGCCGAAGCGACCGTGCCCACGTCCCACGGCACGTTCCGCTTCCTCGCGTACAAGGACCGGGTGACCGGCACCGATCACATCGCGGTCGTCTCGGGTGACCTCACCGAGGACGCGCCGCTCGTGCGGGTGCACTCCGAGTGCCTCACCGGAGAAGCGTTCGGCTCGCAGAAGTGCGAGTGCGGCCCGCAGCTGGATGCCGCTCTGGACCGTATCGACAAGGACGGCGGGGTCGTCATCTACATGCGCGGTCACGAGGGCCGCGGCATCGGCCTCATCAACAAGCTGCGGGCCTACAGCCTGCAGGAGCGGGGTCTTGACACCGTCGACGCGAACCTCGCCCTGGGCCTGCCCGCCGATGCCCGCGACTATGCGGCGGCCGGCGGCATCCTGGCCGATCTCGGCGTCGATCGCATCCGCCTGCTGACCAACAACTCCGACAAGGTCAAGCAACTGCGCGAGCTCGGACTCGATATCGTCGAGCAGGTGCCGCTGCTGGTCGGCGTCGGCGCCAACAACCACCAATATCTGGCGACCAAGCGCGATCGCATGGGCCACATCATCACCGCCGAAGAGCTCGATGCGGCTCTCGCGCACAGCACGGAGGAGCACGCATGAGCGGCCACGGAGCCCCTGAAACCGCGGACTCTAGAGGATCCCCGGGACCGAGCT
>NZ_BADB01000014.1:0-3212 GCF_000333415.1 Microbacterium sp. B24
CCGATGCGAGGTGAATCGGCGTACGAACCGCTTCGGCGCCGCGCAGTCTGCTCGACCCGCGCTGAAGATGCACGTGGAGGGCATCGTTGGCGAACACGAACACCCCCTCGGCGGCGAGCAGACTGAGACAGGTCAACCGGCCCCCGACGCGCACGGCCGCGACGATCGACCGGGGTGCGTCAGCCACCAGGTAGTGGTCGCGGCGCGCGCGGATGATCGCGCCCGCGCGTACGGCGTCGGTGATCTGGCGACGACTCATGCCCGACTGTCGTAGTTCTCGGGAACTCACGCATTCAACCTGGTCCACGACGACGATGCTCGACCGGCGCCGGGATGCAGGGCCGGCGTGTCAGTCGATCTGCGGACAGAACGCTCGGATGCTGCGCTGGGGAGGGGTTCGCGGATGCCGTGCACAACTCCATCTGAAGAGGTTGCGGTTGTCGCGAAACGAGGCGGCGGCACCGTTCAGGCGGAGTTATGCACCGTCGGGACGGGTCGGGAAGGCGGGCGGGGGACGGGCGGGCGGGGCGGGCGGGTGGGGCGGGCGGGGCGGGCGGGTGGGGCGGGCGGGGATAGGCTCGCGGCATGCAACCGGTGACACTGCGGACGACGCGACTGGAACTCTCGCTGCCGACCGAGAACGATGTCGACGCGATCTACGTCGCCTGCCAGGACGAGCTGATCCAGCGCTTCACGACGGTGCCGTCGCCGTACGAGCGCGCGCACGCCGAGGGGTTCGTCGACAAAGTCGCGGGCTGGTGGGATGCCGAGACGGAGGCGACCTGGGCGCTGCGCCACGACGGCATGCTCGCCGGCATGATGGGCCTGCATCGCGTCGGTCAGGGATCCGGCGAACTGGGCTACTGGATGACGCCCGCCGCGCGCGGTCGGGGACTGGTCGTGGAGGCGGCGCAGAGGGTGATCGACTGGGGCTTTTCTCCGGACGGACTGGGATTGCAACGGATCGAGTGGCGCGCCGTGGTCGACAATCCCGCATCGCACCGCGTCGCGCAGCGACTCGGATTCCGCTACGAGGGCCGGGTACGCTCCGCTCTCGTCAACGGAGCCGGCGTGCGCGCCGACGGCCTCATCGCGGGCTTGCTCGCCGACGATGAGCGCGCCCCACAGGTGTGGCCCGCCGCCGACTGCCCCTGACGCGGTGACGGGGCGCAGTGGCAGGATGAGGCCATGCCCGAGATGCCGGAGGTGCAAGGTCTCGTCGACTTCCTCGCCGAGCGCGCGACGGGACGCACCATCACGAAGGTGACGGTCGCCAACATCGCGGCGCTCAAGACCTACGACCCGCCCATCGACGGCCTCGTCGGGGGCCGCATCAGTGAAGCCCGGCGCCACGGCAAGTTCGTCGACCTGGCGACGGATGCCGGCATCCATCTCATCTTCCATCTCGCCAAGGCCGGTTGGCTGCGCTGGTACGAGACGGTCCCCGACACGGTGATCCGACCGGGCAAGACGCCGATCGCGCTGCGCGTGCGCCTCGACGACGGCGCCGGATTCGACCTGACCGAGGCCGGCACCAAGAAGTCCCTCGCCGTGTACGCCGCTCGCGCTGCGCAGGATGTGCCGGGCATCGCACGACTGGGTCCCGATCCGCTCTCGGCTGACTTCACGCGCGACGCTCTCGCCGCCCTGCTGGCCGGGCGCCGCACGCAGATCAAGGGGCTGCTGCGCGACCAGGCGATCATCGCGGGCATCGGAAACGCCTACTCCGACGAGATCCTGCACGCGGCGCGGATGTCACCGTATGCACTCGCGGCGAGCCTGACCGATGCCGATGTCGATGTCCTCTACACCGCGATGCGCACGACACTGACGGATGCCGTCGCATCGGCGTCCGGCAGGCCCCCGGCAGATCTGAAGGATGCGAAACGTCGCGGAATGTCGGTGCACGGGCGGCGGGGTGAGGCCTGCCCGGTGTGCGGCGACGAGGTACGCAGCGTCTTCTTCGCGGACAACTCGCTGGAGTACTGTCCCACCTGCCAGACCGGCGGAAAGCTGCTCGCCGACCGGCGACTGTCGCGACTGCTGAAATAGGGCGGCGCGCTCTGCACCGACACGGAATGAAATCCTCTGCAGGGCGTTGACTAGGATCGAGTGCAAGAAACGTGCTCCGGGGTCGGTGTGAATCCGAACCGGCGGTGACAGTCCGCGAGCCCCTCCCAGGAGGGGTTGATCCGGTGGAATTCCGGGACCGACGGTGATGCGTGACGGTTCGACGAGAACCCGATCGCTAGTCCGGATGGGAGGCAGCACGGATGCCGTCGCGCACGCCGCGGCGGGATCTGCGGTGTCGGCCGTGCCCCGGAGCCTCACAGAAGGACGACGGATGGCCGCGACAGACCGCGACGACACGGCGATCGACCGTGCGATGCAGCGCGCCTTGGAGATCGCTCGCCGGGGCCCGCGCGGCGTGAACCCGCAGGTCGGCGCCGTGCTGCTCTCCCCCGACGGCGACGTGCTCGCCGAGGGGTGGCATCGGGGCGCCGGCACGGCCCATGCGGAGGTCGACGCGCTGACGAACCTCGCCGCCGCGGCGGGGCCGGATGCCGCGCGCGGCGCGACCGCCGTCGTCACCCTCGAGCCGTGCAACCACACCGGCCGCACCGGACCCTGCAGTGAAGCGCTGATCGCCGCCGGCGTCGCCCGCGTCGTGTTCGCCGTCACCGACCCCGGGGAGGCGTCGTCGGGCGGCGCCGCGCGTCTGCGAGAGGCCGGGGTCGATGTGATCGGCGGCTGGCGCGCAGACGAGGGCACCGCCCTGCTGGCGTCCTGGCTGGAGGTGCAGCGCCTCGGCCGCCCGCACGTCACCGTGAAGTGGGCGCAGTCACTCGACGGCCGCGGTGCCGCCGCCGACGGCACCAGCCAGTGGATCACGGGCCCCGAAGCCCGCGCCGACGTCCACCGCCGCCGCAGCCTCGCCGACGCCATCGTGGTCGGCACCGGCACGCTGCTCGCCGATGATCCGGCCCTCACCGCACGCCGTGCCGACGGCTCGCTCTACGACGACCAGCCGCGCCCCGTGGTCGTGGGAACTCGCGCCGTGCCGCAGGAGGCCGCCGTGCGGCGGCATCCGCGCCCCTTCATGCAGGACGAGGGCGACGACCTCCCCGATCTCCTCGAGCGCCTGGGCGAACTGGGCGCCCACCGTGTTTCGTCGAGGGCGGTCCGGCACTGGCCTCGTCGTCCTGCGCGAA
>NZ_BADB01000013.1:0-3486 GCF_000333415.1 Microbacterium sp. B24
AGCTGCCCTTCTCGCCGCGACCCTGGCGGCCGCGGCCGTACTCGTGCCCGCTGCGCCGGCCGCGGCTCACGACGAGCTGCTGGCGAGTAGTCCGAGCCCCGGCGCGGCACTCGACAGCGCGCCGACGGAGGTGACGCTCACCTTCTCGGCCGACGTGCTGACGATCGGCGCGGCCGTCATCGTCGCCGACGGCGCGGGGAAGGACTGGGCAGCGGCCGCACCCGCCGTCGCCCCGGCATCCGCTCTCGCTACGCTGATCTGGTGACGGATTCGTCGGAACGCGCGGATGCCGCGTGGCGTGCGCGCTGGGAGCAGTCGCCCCTGCGGGAGCGCCTGGACGAGCCGATCGAGCGCGCGACGGAGATCACGCGCAAGACGCTCGGGTGGTTCCCGATCCGCGTTTGGCGTCATTTCCTGCGCGCCAACGGGTTCCTGCTCGCCGCGGCGATCAGCTACCAGTCCCTGTTCGCGATCTTCGCCGTGATCTACTTCGGCTTCGCGATCGTCGGCATCTGGCTCGGGGGCAGCGCTCAGGCCATCGCCGGACTCATCCATATCCTCAACCTCTACATCCCGGGCCTCATCGGGCGCGAGAATGGCCAGGGGCTGGTGAGCGAAGCCGACGTCGCGCAGATCGCGCAGGAGTCGGCGAGTGTGCTCGCTGTCACGGGTGCCGTGGCGTTCATCGCCGCGCTGTGGACGGCGATCGGCTTCGTCACGTTCACCCGGCGCGCCGTGCGCGACATCTTCGGGTTGCCGTTCGACACCCGCAGTTACGTGTTGTTGAAGGCCAGGGACTTCTTCGCGGCCGCCCTGTTCGGACTGGCGCTGGTGATCGGCGCGATCCTCGCCAGCGTCGCTGCGGGTGCGATCGAGCTGCTGTTCCAGCTGTTCCAGTGGCCCGGCTACTCGAACTGGGTGTGGGTGACGGGCCGCATCGCCTCGGGGGCGGTCGCCTTCGCGATCAACACCGCTGCCATCGGGGCGCTGATCCGCTTCCTCACCGGAACCTCGTTACGGTGGCGGCTGATCGTCCCCGGCGCCGCACTCGGCGGCGCCGCGATGGTGGTCCTCCAGTACGGGGCTGGAATCCTCCTCTCCTACTCCCCCTCCAACCCGCTGCTGGCGACCTTCTCGGTCTTCGTCGGATTCCTGCTCTGGTTCCGTTTGGTCGGCATCGTGATCCTCGTCGCGGCGTCATGGGTCGCCCTCACGGCGCAGGACGCGGACGTGCCCATCGAGCAGTTGTCGGCGGACGAGCAGCGGCGTCGCGAGCACGCCGCATTGTTGATCGCCGCGCGGGTACGCGTGCGCGACGCCCACCTCGCGCGCGCCGAAGCACCCTGGTGGCGGCGTTGGCACGAGACGCGTGAGCTCCGGCGCGCCGAAGACGACCTCGCGCGGGTCGAGGCCGACGCTCCCCCGCCCCCGCGCGGCCTCCTCGGCTGAGGGCCGCGGACCCGCGTCGCGTGTCGGCGGCGCTCGTTAGGGTTGACGGGTGCCCCGAAACCTGCGCGTCGCCTCCGTCAACGTCAACGGCATCCGTGCCGCCGCCCGGAAGGGCATGCTCCCGTGGCTTGAGACGGCCGACGTCGACGTGCTGACTCTGCAGGAGGTGCGCGGCGAGGCGACGCACCTCGCCGACGCTCTGCCCGGGTGGCACATCGTCAACGACGAAGCGCTGGCGAAGGGTCGCGCCGGTGTCGCGATCGCGGCTCGCGAGCCGATCGACATCTGGCGCATCGAACTCGGCGACGACACCCTCGATTCCCGCGGACGTTGGGTCGAAGCCGACATCGACGTCGCCGGCGAGAAGGTGACGATCGTTAGCGCGTATGTCCACACCGGCGAAGCCGACACCGAGAAGCAGGTGGCCAAATACGCGTTCCTCGACGCGATGGAATCCCGGATGCCGAAGCTCGGCGAGTTGGCCCTCATCACGGGCGACCTCAACGTGGGTCACCGCGAACTCGACATCCGCAATTGGCGGGGCAACGTCAAGAAGGCGGGCTTCCTGCCACGCGAGCGCGCGTACTTCGACCGCTTCACGGGCCCCGAAGGCGAACAGGTCGTCGGCACGGACGGCACCACCGGCACGGGGCTCGGCTGGGTCGACGTGGGACGCCGGTGGGCGGGCGAGGTCGACGGCCCCTACTCGTGGTGGTCGAACCGCGGCAAGGCGTTCGACACCGACACCGGTTGGCGGATCGACTACCACCTCGCCTCGCCGGCGTTGGCCGCGCGCGTCGTCGACTATCGTGTCGTGCGCGCACCCTCGTGGGACACACGGTGGAGCGATCACGCGCCCGTGGTGGCCGACTACGCGTTCTGAACTGTCCGGCGGAGCTGTCGCCCCGGCGGACGGCAGGGCACCGGCATCCGTTCTCTAGACTTGGACAATGACCAGGCCCCGCCTCTACTCCGGAATGCAGCCCTCCGCCGACTCCCTTCAGATCGGCAACTACATCGGGGCCCTGCTGCAGTGGCGTGACCTGCAGGAGGAGTACGAGGCCTTCTTCTCCGTCGTGGATCTGCACGCTCTGACCCAGCCGAACGATCCGGCGGAGCTGCGGGAGAAGACCCGGCGCACGGCGGCGCAGTACATCGCCGCCGGCATCGAACCGTCGAAGTCGACGCTGTACGTGCAGTCGCACGTGCGCGCCCACGCCGAGCTCGCCTGGGTGCTCTCGACCATCACCGGATTCGGCGAGGCGAACCGCATGACGCAGTTCAAGGACAAGTCGGCGCGGTACGGCGCCGACCAGACGAACGTCGGTCTGTTCACGTACCCGGTGCTGATGGCCGCTGACATCCTGCTCTATCAGACCGACATCGTCCCGGTAGGCGACGACCAGAAGCAGCACGTCGAACTCACCCGCGACCTCGCAGAGCGCTTCAACTCCCGCTACGGCCAGACCTTCCGCATGCCCATGCCGGTGATCCAGCAGGAAACGGCCCGCATCTACGACCTGCAGAACCCCACCGCCAAGATGAGCAAGTCGGCCGAGTCGGATGCCGGGGTGCTGTGGATGCTGGATGACCCGGCCGTGTCGGCCAAGAAGATCATGCGCGCCGTCACCGACAGCGAGGGCGTGGTCCGCTACGACAAGGAGAACAAGCCCGGGGTGTCCAACCTGCTGGTGATCTACGCGGCCCTGACGGGACGTCAGATCCCCTCGATCGAGGACGAGTACGCGGGCCGCGGCTACGGTGACTTCAAGAAGGGGCTCGCGGAGGTGGTCGTGAACGAGTTCGGGCCGGTCCGTGCCCGGGCGCTCGACCTGCTGTCCGACCCGGCCGAGCTCGACCGGGTGCTCGCCGCCAACGCCGACCGCGCCGCCGAGGTCGCCGATGCGACCCTCGCCGACGTGTACGCGAAGGTCGGGCTGCTCCGCCGCGGCTGATCCCTCGGGGGCGCTGTTGCCGCGGGGTCCGGCGCGCACAACTCCGCCTCATCGCGGCATCCCGCCCCGGAATGCCACCCGG
>NZ_BADB01000012.1:0-1419 GCF_000333415.1 Microbacterium sp. B24
GCGACCGAGCATCTGATCGCCCTCGGCCACCGCGACATCGCGTTCGTCGGCGGCGCACCGCAGAGCCACTGGGCCCACGTCGACCAGGAGCGGCTGTCGGGCTACCAGCACGCGATGACCGAAGCCGGGCTGGCGAGCTTCATCCGTCACGCACACTCCGAAGTGACCCTGCCCGGCGGCTACGCCGCCGCGGCGGATCTGCTGAGCGATACGCGCAGGCGTCCGACCGCCATCGTCGGGGTGTGCGACGAAGTGGCGATCGGCGCCATCATCGCCGCACGCCGCCTCGGCATCCAGGTGCCGTCCGCGCTCAGCGTCGCGGGCATCGACGATCACGAGTTCGCCGAGATGTTCTCCCTGACCACTCTGCAGCAGGTCCCCCGGGAGCAGGGGCGGGCTGCGGTGAGCGTCTTGCTCGCCGAGATCGCGGAGCCCGGCCGCGCCCGCACCGAGCTGCGCATTCCGGCGCGCCTGATCGTCCGCAGCTCCACCGCAGGCATCGCTCCGGTCGAGAGCGGCGTCTGAACGCAGAGAACGCGGAAGGCCCCCGGGCGAACCCGGGGGCCTTCACTGCAGTTCTTCGAGAAGAGCTGATTACTTCAGGGTCACCGTCGCGCCGGCTTCCTCGAGGGCAGCCTTCGCCTTCTCGGCGGTCTCCTTGTTCGCGCCCTCGAGCACGGCCTTGGGGGCACCGTCGACGACGGCCTTGGCCTCGCCGAGGCCCAGCGAGGTGAGCTCGCGGACCGTCTTGATGACCTGGATCTTCTTGTCGCCAGCAGCCTCGAGGATGACGTCGAAGGAGTCCTTCTCCTCGACCTCTTCCGCGCCGCCCGCGCCACCCGCAGCGCCGGCAACGGCGACGGGGGCAGCAGCGGTGACGTCGAACTTCTCCTCGAACGCCTTCACGAACTCGCTGAGCTCGACGAGGGTCAGGCCGGCAAACTGCTCGAGCAGCTCCTCAGTGGTGAGCTTCGCCATGATGTATCTCCTAGATAGGTGGGGTGTGGGGAAAGAGCTCGCCGGTCGCTTACGCGGCCTCGGCGGTCTCCAGCTTTTCGCGAAGCGCGTCGATGGTGGCCGCAGCCTTGCCCATCGTCGCCTTCATCATGCCCGCCGCCTTCGCCAGCAGAACCTCACGGCTCTCCAGGGAGGCGTACTTGTTGATCTCGTCGGCACTCAGGGCGTTGCCCTCGAAGATGCCGCCCTTGATCACCAGAAGCGGGTTGGCCTTGGCGAAGTCACGCAGAGCCTTGGCGGTGGCGACGAAGTCACCGTGCACGAACGCGACGGCCGAGGGACCCTTGAGGTCCTCGTCCAGCGCCGTGATCCCCGCGTTGTTCGCGGCGATCTTGGTCAGCGTGTTCTTCACCACGGCGTAGCTCGCGTCCTGACGGATGCTGTTGCGCAGCTGCTGAGCTG
>NZ_BADB01000011.1:0-3640 GCF_000333415.1 Microbacterium sp. B24
GCGCCCCTTGAGTCGATCCAGGCGAAGGCGTAGGCGAGCAGCGAGCCCTCCGCCAGCGCGAAGAACACGACCGGGATCGTGATCGCGAGCGAGTTGAGGAACGACTGGCCCAGAGTCAGCGCGGTGCCGCCCGAGGTCAGCGCCTTCTGGTAGTTCTCCAGCGTGAACGACGGGTCGGTGAACACCGTCCACCAACCGGTGCTCTGCACGTCCGAGCCGGGGCGCAGCGAGGTGACGAACAGGCCGAAGGTCGGGATGGTCCAGAAGATCGCGATGACCAGCGCCGCGATCGTCGCCCCCTTGGAGGTCAGGCGCTTACGCGCCATGGCCTCGTGCTTGCGCGTGTCGCGGGAGACCTGTCGAGCCGAGCGGGTGTCGGTGACGGGCTCGATGATGTCGACTCCGGTGCTCATCGGATCTCCCTCTGCTTGCGGATCTGGATGATGTTGAACACGATCAGCGGCGTCACGAAGATGAACAGCACGACGGCCAGCGCCGCCGCGTGCCCGTAGCTCTGGAAGCGCTGCTGCTGGTTGACCATCTCGAAGGCGAGCACGGAGGTGTTCGCGCGTCCGCCGGTCATGACGGCGACGATGTCGTAGATCTTCAGCGACGCGATGGCGACGGTGGTCACCACGACGACGATCGACGAGCGGATGCCGGGGACGGTCACGTTCCTGAACCGCTCCCACGCGTTCGCGCCGTCCAGCTCCGCGGCCTCGACCTGCTCCGGCGGAACCGCCTTGATCGCGGCGGAGAGGATGACCATCGCAAGTCCCGTCTGGCTCCAGATGAAGACGACCATCAGCAGCAGGCTGTTCACGAGCGGCGTGACGCTGAGCCAGGCGACGGGGTCGCCCCCGAACGCCGTGATGATGGCGTTGAGCAGACCCAGCTGGTCGCCCTGACGGTAGTCGTACATGAACTTCCAGATGATGCCCGCGCCGACGAACGAGATCGCGAAGGGCATGAAGATCAGCACTTTCAAGAACCGCTCGCCCGCGGCGCGATCGATGAACACGGCGTAGGCGAGACCCACGATGGTGGCGATCGTCGGGCAGATGAGCACCCAGATGACGGTGTTGATGACCGACCAGGTGCCCTCGGGCTGCGTGAAGACCCACACGTAGTTGTCGAAGCCCACGAACTCGGCACCCGTCTTGTCGAAGAACGACTGCACGAACGTCGCGAAGAACGGGTAGATGAGACCGATCAACAGCAGCACCGCAGCCGGGGCGGCGAAGAGCACGAGCTGGAACAGATAGCCGGCGCCCTTGCGTGCGCGGTAGTCGAGCACGAACAACGCGGCACCGGAGACGAGCGCGATGCCGAGCACGTAGATGAACGCGTTCGCGTACGGGCGCAGCAGCAGCAGGGCCAGGACCGGGATCGCGAAGCAGGCGACGAGGCGGATCCAGAAGTAGACCCGCCCGGGACGGGGCGCGTACTCGATCAGCAGGAGCAGCACACCGACCACGGCGGCGAAGGCGACGAGGATGATGGGGATCTGCACGATCGGGCCCATCACGCCGAGCCACTGGAAGAACGCGGTGAGCGAGACTCCGGGGATGACGATCTTCGCCGGGTCCTCCACGGGAGTGCTCAGCAGGAGCAGCACCACCAGAGCCAGCAGGATGACGAGCGCACCGGTGGCGATACCGGCGGTGACGCGGGGTGAGAAGGCGCGGCGCGGACCGGGATCAGGCGCCAGCCTGTCCGTCTTGTCTCGCGCGGGCGCGGTGATGGGTGCGGACATCGATGAGCCTCCGTGTGCTTCGGTGGACGCGGAATGGGAGCGAGACGGGGCGCGGGCGCCACGGGCGGGATGCCGAGGTACGGCATCCCGCCCGCGGTGTCACGCGGCTGGTGTGACTAGTTGTTGTAGCCGGCCTGGATGTCGCTGAGGACCGTGGCCTGGTCCTTGCCGTCGATCCAGTCGACCATGCCCTTCCAGAACGAGCCGGAGCCGACCGTGGCGGGCATGAGGTCCGAGGCGTCGAAGCGGACCGTGGTGTTCGGGTCCTGCAGCAGCTTCATCGCCTCGGTCAGGAACTCGCTCGAGGCCTTGCTCGGGTCCGCCTTGAGGTTGGCCGAGATCGCGCCGCCCTCGCTGACTCGCGCGTTGGCGAAGTCGGCGCTCGACATGAACTCGAGCACCTTCTGCGTCGCCTCGTTGTCCGAGAAGCCCGCGACGAACTCGCCGCCGACCTCGATCGTGGCCGCGCCCTCCTTGTAGCCCGGGAGCACGAAGGCGTAGACATCGCCGTCGGGTGCGACCTTGGGAGCCTGACCCGACGCCGTCTTCACCGTGAGGAAGTTGGCCGTCAGGAACGACGCCTGGTGGGTCATCGGGCACGAACCGTCGGCGACCTTCGCCGCGACGTCACCGAATGCCGTGCTGTTGATGCTCTTGACATCGCCGAAGCCGGCGTTGACGTACGACGGGTTCAGCAGGATGTCGCCCACCGCGGTGAAGGCGTCGGCGATCGGCTTGTCGGTGAACTTCACCGAGCCGTCGACCCACTGGTCGTAGACGTCGGGGCCGGACTGGCGCAGGACGAGGTCCTCGATCCAGTCGGTGCCCGGCCAGCCGGAGGCGCCGCCCGACTCGAAGCCGGCGCACCAGGGCGCGGCCCCCGTCTTCTCCTGGATCGTCTTGGTCAGCGTGAGCAGCTCGTCCCACGTCTTCGGAACCTCGACGCCCCATTCCTTGAACTTCGCCGGGGAGTACCAGACGTAGCCCTTGATGTTGGCGAGCATCGGCGCGGAGTAGAACGTGCCGTCGATCGTGCCGTACTTCTTCCAGTCCGGCGACCAGTTGGCGTTGACGTTGTCCTCCACCGCCTGCGGCGCCTTCTTGACGTCGCCCGTGCCGACCAGGGTCTTCAGCAGACCCGGCTGCGGCACGATCGCGATGTCGGGCGCGTCGCCACCGGTGACCTTGGTGACGATGTTCGCCTCGAAGCTCTTGTCACCGGTGTACTGCACGGTGATCCCGCTCGTCTTGCTCCAGTCGTCGAAGACCTTCTGGAGGGCGTCGGCCTCGGAGCCGGTGATACCGCCGGAGATGCGAACCGTCCCCCCGGCCGCCCCCGTCCCGCTGGCGCTGCCGCCGCTGCTGCCGCCCTCGGCGCAGCCCGCGAGTGCGAACGCCGCCACGCCCATGACAGCCAGAGGCGCAATCCAGCGCCGCCGTGACATCCCCATGTGATTCCTCCTCATTGAGTGCTCGGATGATTCCTGGTGCACACGGCTCCGTTCCGGAACCGATTCCAGGCCAAGCTATTGGACCCGCTCCCACGACACAACCCGACGATTGTCACAACCCGATAACAACCACTACCACGCGGCATCCCGCGACACGAAGATGAGAGCAACCGGTTCCATACTGAGCCGTGAGAAAGTCAGCGAACAGCGCTCGAGGAGGAGCACCGATGGCCGGCATCGCCGAAGTCGCCGCCCACGCCGGCGTATCGAAAGCGACGGCCAGCCGCGCTCTCAGCGGCGCCGGGTACGTGTCGGAAGCGACCAAGTCGCGCGTCCAGGCAGCCGCCGCAGAACTGGGATACGTGCCGTCGGCGGGTGCGGTGGGCCTTGCGACGGGGCGTACCAGAACATCGGTGTCGTCATGCCGTACGTC
>NZ_BADB01000010.1:0-4307 GCF_000333415.1 Microbacterium sp. B24
ATCCCGTCCAGCATGAGCTGGGCGTGCGGGTGGGAAAGCCCGCGGCGTGCGCGGCGTCGGCGCGCTCCCGCACGCCGGCGACGAAGGCATCGACGCCGTCCACGGTGAGGTCGCGAGGCACCCAGATCGCGCCGGTGGGCCGACCGCGCAGTCCTGCGGCGAGCGCGAGATGGTACGCGTCGGTGAAGTCGGGGATGCTGCCGAACGACGCCAGAGCGGCCTCCTGCCAGGCGGTGACACCGAGGGAGATCAGGTGATCGGCGCCCGCGCGGATGCCGGGTGCCAGCGCGGCGGCACTCGGCTCGGGCGCCACGCGTCCGACGAGGTCGACGGCGCCCTCGCGCAGCGTCCCCTGCGGTTCGCCGTCCGCACGGCGGACGATGCGCCCGTCCGGCGGGTCGGGGGTCGTGCGATCGATGCCGGCGAGGGCCAGTGCGCGCGAGTTCGCCCAACCGCCGTGCCTGTCGCTGTCGAGGAGGAGTACGGGCCGGTCGGGAACGATCGCATCGAGCGCCTCCCGCGAGGGCGTACCGCCCGCGAACCACTCCGCGCGCCAGCCGCCGCCGCGCACCCATGCCTGCGGGTCGTCCAGCGAGTCGGCGTGGGTGCGCACCCGCTCCAGACATCCCGCCTCGCTTCCGGCGTCATCGAGGCTGCAGTCCAGCGCCTCGAGGGCCACGAGGCCCAGATGCACGTGGGCGTCGGCGAACGAGGGCGCGATCACGCCGCCCGCGGCATCCAGCTCGTCGGCGCCCGGGGCGGCCGCGCGGGCATCGGCGAGCGATCCCACCGCGACGATGATCCCGTCGCGCACCGCGACGGCCGTCGCCGGGATCAGTCGCTCCCCGTCGAACACCGGTCCGCCGGTGACGATCAGCGCCGTCATGACCCGGCTCGCAGGACGGGACGAAAGAAGCGGTTCGCCGGCGGTGCCCACACCGCCACGAGCACCGCGGCGTAGACGACGACCTGGGCGACGGACCAGCCGTCCCAGTCGTGGTCGACGACGAGGCTCCACAGCTGCAGGCCGACGAGGGCGACCGCGAGCACGCTGATGAACAGGCGCGACAGTCCGCTGCCGCGGCCCAGCCCGGCGGCGGCGGCCACCGACAGCAGCCCGAACAGGATGATGCCGGCGCCGATCAGCGACACGCTCATCACCAGCGAGCCGGGGACGTCGTAGCGGGTGAGCAGGAACAGGATCCCGAACATGGCGTTCGCCAGGCCGCCGACGTAGACGAGCGCCACGGCGATGGTCACCGGCACCGGCCGCGACACCTCTCGGGTGTGCGAGATGGCGTGCGGCGCGGCATCCTGCAGCGCTCGGGCGACGTAGCGGCGCTGCACCGCCCGCACGATCTCGATCAGCACGATGGCGCCGATGCAGCCGGCCGTCACGACTAGTGCCGTCGTCTGGCCGGGGTCGACGAGCATGAAGAACTGGCGCGAGAGGGCCACCGAGAAGATCACGACCAGAGCGATGAACATGCCTCCCACGACCGCGCCCTTGAAGCGGTTGAGCGGCCGGCTCAGCACCGCGAGGATCCAGATGCCCACGACGGCCAGGATGATCGTCGCCCCCGTCCGCACCTCGTCGACCGGCGTCTCGGCACCCCGCACGATGAGGGTGTAGAGGGTGAGGGTGACCGCCACGATCACGCCCGCCGGAACGGCGAAGCTCAGCGAACGTCGCAGGAACCCCGGAATGTAACGCTGCGCGTTGGGCATGAGCGCGAGGAAGAACGCCGGGATGCCGATGGTCAGCCCGTCGGTGATCGAGAGCTGGCGGGGCAGGAAGGGGAACTCCAGCACGAGCACGCCGAACAGGAGCGCCAGCAGCGTCGCGTACGTCGTCTTGGTGAGGAACAGCATCGAGACGCGCTCGATGTTGGCGATGACCTGCCGCCCCTCGGCGACGACGTCGGGCAGGTGTGAGAACCGCCCGTCGAGCAGCACGAGCCGCGCGACCGCCTTCGTCGCCGCCGCGCCCGAGTTCATGGCGATGCCGATGTCGGCGGTCTTGATCGCGAGCGCATCGTTGACACCGTCGCCCGTCATCGCGACGGTGTGCCCGCGGGACTGGAGAGCGAGCACCATGCGCTTCTTCTGATCCGGCGTGACGCGACCGAAGACGGTGTGCTCCTCCAGCACCGCAGCGAGCGCCTCGTCGTCGTCCGGGAGCGCGCGGGCGTCGTAGCCCTCCTCGGCATCCACGCCCACCTCGCGCGCGATGGCGGCCACGGTGCGCGGGTTGTCGCCGGAGATGATGCGGATGCCGACGCCCTGCGCGCGGAAGTACTCGAGCGTCTGCGCGGCGTCGGTGCGCACCTTCTCGCGGAAGGTCAGCACCGCGACGGCCACGAGCTCGTCGGGCAGGCTCTCCGCCTCGACATCGGCCGTCGTCAGCGGTCGCGGCGAGAAGGCGAGCACGAGGGTGCGGCGGCCGGTCGAGGCGCGCTCGACCACGGCCGCTCCGAGCGGGTCGGCGACGTCGGTCGCGGCGGCGCCGAACACCATCTCGGGCGCTCCGAGCACCCACGTTCCCGCCGGATCGCCGTCGTCGTCGAACGCCACCGCGCTCCACTTCCGCGCCGACGAGAACGCGATGCTCGCCCGCGCGGTGCGCGGCCGGTCCTCCGCCTCGGAAGCGAACGGCTCCCGGAGCGTGCGCGCCGTCGCGTTCGCGTCCGGAGCGCTGCCGTACCAACCGAGCGTCCGCCGCCAGCCGGCGACCTCGTCGAGCAGGTGGGCGTCGTCGTAGGCGATCTCGCCCTCGGTCAGCGTGCCGGTCTTGTCGAGGCAGATCACGTCGACCCGGGCGAGACCCTCCACGGCGGGCAGCTCGTTGACGAGCACCTGACGCGCCGCCAGGCGCGCGGCTCCCACCGCGAAGGTGATCGAGGTCATTAGCACCAGCCCGAGCGGGATCATCGCCGTCAGCGATGCGATCGTATTGACGACGGCCTGCACCCAGCTGCCGCTCTCCCACGCGGCGCGCCATCCGCCGGCGACCTGCATCTGAGCGTTCAGCACCAGCAGACCGATCGGGCCGATCGCCCAGCCGACCCAGCTCAGCACACGGTTGATCGAGTCGCGCAGCTCGGAGCCCACGAGGGAGAACCGCTTCGCCTCATCGGCGAACGCATTCGCGTAGGCGTCGGCGCCCACACGGACGACCTGCGCATCGCCCTCGCCCCCGACCACGATCGACCCCGACAGCGCCTCGTCTCCAGGGTGCTTGTCGACGGCATCCGACTCGCCCGTCAGCATCGACTCGTCGATCTGCAGACCTCGCGAGCGCACGATGCGCGCATCGGCCGGCACCTGGTCACCGGCGCGCAGCACGAGGATGTCGGCGAGCACGACGGCCGATTGCGCGACCTCCTGCTCCACGGCGTCGCGTCGCACACGCGCCTGCGCGGCGTTCAGCAGCGCGAGCTTGTCGAGGGCGGCTTTGGCCCGGAACTCCTGCACCGAACCGATGACCGCGTTGGCGACGGCGGCGAAGCCGAAGAGGGCGTCCTGCCAGCGTCCGAGCGCGAAGAGGATGCCGAAGCACGCGAAGACGATGCCGTTGAACAGCGTGAACACGTTGGCGCGGATGATGCTCAACGCACTGCGACTGGTCTCGGCGCGGTAGGCGTTGGACCGACCATCGGCCGTCCGAACATCGACCTCCGCGGCGCGCAGTCCGACCGCGGGATCGACCTCCTCGATCGGTGCGGGCGCCGTGGCGCCGGGGCTGCTCATGGCTTCACACTAAAGGAGCGGCGCGGCTCGCGTGCTCGCGAATCCCGCGCCGCTCCCGAAGGGCCCAGCTGAAAATCAGCCCTTCGTCGCCCCCGCCAGAAGTCCCCGCACGAAGAAGCGCTGCAGGGCGAAGAAGACGACCAGCGGCACGATGATCGAGATGAACGTGCCCGCGGCCTGCAGGAACCACTGATCACCCCACGTCCCCGACAGCGAGTTGAGCGACTGGGTGATCGGCAGCGATGACGACGGAGCGAAGATCGTCGCCACCAGCAGGTCATTCCACACCCAGATGAATTCCAGGACGGCGAACGACGCGAGCGCCGGCGCCGCCAACGGCAGGATCATCCGGAAGAAGATCTGGCCGTGGCCGGCGCCGTCCACACGCGCCGCCTCGATCACCTCGCTGGGGATCTCCGCGATGAAGTTGTGCAGCAGGAACACCGCCAGCGGCAGCGCGAAGATCGTGTGCGCGATCCACACCGTCGCGAAACTGTGCTCGAGTCCGCGCAGATCCAGCGCCGGGACTCTAGAGGATCCCCGGGACCGAGCTCAAT
>NZ_BADB01000009.1:0-6358 GCF_000333415.1 Microbacterium sp. B24
ACGGCGCGGCGACACGGTCGGCACGCTCGCCTGCGACCGCTTCCAATGCAATGAGAACGTGCGACGCCGCCCCGCGTCGGCCTACATCGGGTTCGACGTCGAGGCCGCGCGCGCGACGCGCATCGCCGCGTTGCGCGAGAACGTCGAGGCCTTCGTGCGCAGCGTCCGCGACGGCCGTTGACCCATTCAGCGGAATGGATATCGGAAGCGTAGCGTTGTCGTCATCATGCAACGTTTCGGAACTCTCTCGTTCGGCCACTACGGCCCGCTCGGCGGCGGTCGCGAGCTGACCGCCGGCGACATGCTGCACCAGGCGATCGATCTCGCGCAGGGCATGGACGATCTCGGTGTCAACGGTGTCGCGGTGCGGGTGCACCACTTCGCCCGCCAGCAAGCCGCCCCGATGCCGCTGCTGGCGGCGATGGCCGCGAAGACGAAGCGGATCGAGGTCGGCACCGGCGTCATCGACATGCGCTACGAGAACCCGCTGTACCTCGCCGAGGAGGCGGCCGCGGTCGACCTCATCTCCGACGGTCGGCTGGCTCTCGGCGTCAGCCGTGGGTCACCCGAGACGGTCGTGCGCGGCTACGAGAAGTTCGGCTACACGGCATCCGACCCGCGCGGCGCCGACCTCGCACGCGAGCACATGGACCTGTTCCTGCGCGCGATCGACGGCGAGGGCCTGGCCGAGCGCGACGCCAACTCGCCTTTCGGCGGCGGTCACGGACTGCAGCGCATCGAGCCGCACGCGCCGGGTCTGCGCTCGCGCGTCTGGTGGGGCGCGGGCTCGCGCGACACGGCCGAGTGGGCGGGACGCACGGGACTGAACCTGATGTCCTCGACCCTCGTCACCGAGGCCGACGGGCGCCCGTTCGACATTCTGCAGGCCGAGCAGATCGATCGTTTCCGCGCCGCTTGGGCGGAGGCGGGCCACGCCGGCACGCCGCGGGTCTCGGTGAGCCGATCGGTGTTCCCGATCACGACCGCCGAGGACGAACTGTACTTCGGCCACAGCCAGGAGGGCGACGGCATCGGCTACATCGACGGCTTCCGTTCGACGTTCGGCAAGACGTATGCCCGAACAGCTCCGCCAGCAGGTACATGAGAAACGTCGAGAACAGGGCCGGCTTGTCGGCGACGCCCGGAACCTCCAGCAGCGAGATCACGCCGCGCCCGTCGGCGGCAGTACGCAGGAAGTCGCGCACGTCGAACTCCGGCTCGCCGAAGAAGACGTCGGCCCCGTCGTCGGCGAAGGTGATGAGCTTGCGCAGGATCACGCCGGCGGTCGCCGACGACAGTCCGCCGAGCGCCTTCAGCTCGTCCTTGCCGTCGTCGCTCGTGAGCCAGGTGAGCACGGCGCGCAGATCGGAGAGATCGACCAGGGCCAGCCCGTTGGCGTCCGCGTAGTGGAAGACGAGCCCGAGGCTCGACTCCTGGGTCTCGTTGAGGCCGAGCACCTTGCTGAGCAGCAGCGGTCCGAACCCCGAGACGGTCGCACGCACCGGCACGCCCTTTCCGACGCCCCCGAGGGCGAAGTACTCGGTGACGGATGCCGCGGGCGTCCACTCCTGACCGATTGCGGCCGTCCGCGCGAACAGCTTCTCGCTCGGCTCGCCGGGCGTCGCCACGCCCGACAGGTCGCCCTTCATATCGGCGGCGAAGACGGGCACGCCCTTCGCGGCGAGCTGTTCGGCGAGCCCCTGCAGCGTGCGGGTCTTTCCGGTGCCGGTGGCTCCCGCGACCAGGCCGTGCCGGTTCATCATCCCCAGCGGGATGCGGATCTGCGCCGACGGCACCGGGTCGGTGTTCATCAGTGCCCCGAGATCGAGGGTGAGGCCGTCGAAGGCGTATCCCTTCGCGATCGCCGCAACCTGCGCGTCGTTCAAAGGACCGGATGCCGCGGCATCCGCCGCCGGCGCCTCGGGAACCGTCTGCGCGGCATCCGCCGCCGACGCTTCGGGAGGAGATATCGCCTCGGGAGGAGTCGATACGCCCGCGTCAACCTCCGGAGCGGAAATCTCCTCCGCAGGCGCAGCAGCGGCAGCCCCCGCCCCGGCAGCCCCCGCAGCGGCAGTCCCCGCCGCGGCACCTCCCGCAGCGCGCGCGGCTTGGGCGGCGGCGAGCGCGGCTTTGGCCTGGGCGAGCTTCAGCGCGGCCTCCGCCGCTTCGGCCTCGGCCTGCAGTCGGGCAAGTTCTGCGTCATCGACAGCGCTCATGGCGCTCAGCCTAGCGAGCGCACCCGCTCGTTCTCACGCTCGAGCATGCGCGCGCAGATCGCCGCGACCACGAGGGTCGCCCCCACGCCCACGAGGGTGCCGCCGACGGTGTCGCTCAGCCAGTGGGCGTGCACCTGGGTGCGGCTGAACGCCATCGCGAACACCCACGCGCCGCCGACCACGGCGACCCACACCCGCGGAAAGAGGATGACCGCGATCGTCGCGACCGTCGCCGCATTGGCGGTGTGTCCGGAGGGGAAGGAGCCGTGATCGGAGAAGACGATCATGTCCTCGGGGCGCGCACGTCCGAACAGCGCCTTCAGCAGCTGCACGAGCGCGACGCTTCCCAGCGACGCGACGACCACGAACAGCGCGCCGCGCGGACGACGCCGGAACAGCAGCAGCGCAACGCCCGCGAGCGGGACGACGAAGGTGGCGAACCATCCGCCGCCGAGGAAATTCATCGCGAGGGCGACGCCGTCGAGAAAGGCGAAACGGTCGACGAACACGTTCCACCACTCGTCGACGTTCACGTCGGCTTCGACCACCACCTGGATGCCGAGCCACACCGTGGTCGCGATCAACAACACCCCCACGACGAGCCGCTGCAGCATGATCGTCGTGACGTCATCGTCCAGGGGCGCTCTCATCGCCCCATTGTGCCGGACGCCGGCGGCTCAGGGCGCGAGCCGCTCCACGGTCCACGGTCGCACGACCGCCCAGAGTGAGACCGCCCCGATCAGGGCGCACCCCACCATGACCGATGCCATCGTCGTCGCCGTGATGCCGGCATCCCGCGCGACCCATCCGACGATCGGGGAGATCAGCCCCGCGACGCCGAAGTTCGTCGCCCCGAGGATGGATGCCGCGGTGCCGGCGGCCTTGCCGTGGCGATCGAGCGCGAGCACCTGCACGCAGGGGAAGGTGAAGCCGCACGCCGTCATGAACACGAACAGCGGCACCATGGTGCCCCACAGCCCCCATCCGAGCTGGTCGCACGCGATGATCGCGATCGCGGCGAGCACCAGCACGCCGGTCGACACCGACAGCACCCACTGCGGGCCGAAGCGGGCCGCGAGCCGCGCGGCCACCTGCACACCGACGACGAGGCCGAGGGAGTTGGCGGCGAACAGCAATCCGTACTGCTGGGCGTCGAAGCCGTACGTCTCCTGGAGAGAGAACGAGGAGGACGACAGGTACGAGAAGAGACCGCTGAAGGACATGCCCCCGATGATCAGGACACCCACGAACACCCGATCGCTGAAGACGCCGCGGTAGCGCTGCAGCACCGTGGTCGCCCCGCGCTCCTTGCGCCGGGCGGCCGGGAGGGTCTCGGGGATGAGCCAGATCGCCGCCACGAGCATCACCGCACCGTAGAGCGCCAGGACCACGAAGATGCCACGCCACGGCATGACCGACAGCAGAGCGGAGCCGATGAGCGGCGCGACGACGGGTGCTGCTCCCGACACCAGCGCGAGCCGGCTCAGCATGACCACCAGCCGGCGACCTCCGAACAGGTCGCGGACGATCGCCATCGCGACCACGCCACCGGCTGCGGCCCCGACGCCCATGAACACCCGCGCGATCGCGAGGAGCGTGAGATCGGGGGCGAGAGCCGCAGCGGCACTGGCCACGACGTGCAGGGCGGTGACCGCGAGCAGCGGCACGCGGCGTCCGACCTTGTCGCTGAGCGGTCCGACGATCAGCTGACCGAGCGCGAAGCCGACCATCGTGCCGGTCAGGGTGAGCTGGATCGCCGCGGCGGACGTGCGGAAGTCGGCCTGCAACGTCGGGAACGCGGGCAGGTAGAGGTCGATCGTGAAGGGTCCGAGCGCAGTGAGCGCGCCGAGCAGGATGATGTACACCACGCGGCGTGCGGTGGAGATCGCGTCACCGGGGTGCAGGACGACCGGAGCGGTGGCGGGGTGCGATCCGAGCGTGCGGATGGCACCGGTGGCCGTACGCGCAGCCGCGGGCAGGGGTGTCGAGGCAGTTCGGGGGGCGGGGTTTTCGCGCACGGTTTCCAGACGGGTGGGATGGCGGACAGACGGGCGACGCGGATGCCGCAGCGCAGAGCGCCGCGCGGTCGCGAAGAGGCGGCGAGGCGTCGATCGGAGCGCGATGACGCCGGCGAAGAGGTTCGAAACGATTCGAGACTCCTTCGATCCTAACCGTTTCCCCAGCATCCGAGTCATTCATGCGCATACGATCGGAAGGCACCCCGTGCCTTGATCACCCCGACCGCGACCCGAGCCGAGGATCCATGACCCCCACGCCGTCCGACCGCAAACGCACGAGCGGCAACCCCGCCACGCGTGCGAGCATCGAACTGACCGTCAAGCAGCAGCGCGAACTCCAGAAGCAGGAGAAGCTCGCCGAGTACCAGCGGCAGCTCGCGCGCCGGCGGCGCAGCCGTCTGACCTGGTGGATCGTCGGCAGCACCGCAGCCGTCGCCGTCGTCGCGGTCGTCGCGGCATCCATCGCCTTCGCGCCGAAGCCGGTCACCTACCAGGCCGGAGGAACCGGCGCCGTCATCGACGGCGTCGAGACGTTCACGAACGCCACGCAGCACGTCGCCGGCACGGTCGACTATCCGCAGAATCCGCCGGCGGGCGGCCCCCACAACCAGTTCTGGCTGAACTGCGGCATCTACGACCAGCCCCAGCAGAACGAGAACGCCGTGCACTCGCTCGAGCACGGCGCCGTGTGGGTCACCTACGACCAGACGCGCGTCAGCGGCGCCGATCTCGACGCCCTGAAGGCGCAGCTGCCCTCGTCGTACGTGATCCTCTCACCGTACGTCGGCCTGCCCAGCCCGATCGTGCTGAGCGCCTGGAACGCACAGCTCAAGCTCGACAGTGCGAGCGACCCCCGCATCCCGACCTTCTTCGAGGAGTACTGGCGCAACCAGAACGTCCCGGAGCCGACGGCATCCTGCAGCGGCGCGATCGACGGGCCGGGCAAGCAGTCGTGACCGCACCCGAGCCGGCGACCGGACGCACCCTCCCCCCGTGGTGGGCGGTGCTGCTGGTCGCACTCGCCGTGGCGGCGCTCGCGTTCGCGATCGGGCGTTTCTCCACCTTCGGCGCGGAGGGCGCGGCGGCGCCCACGTCGAACTCCCCCGAGGCCGGGTTCGCCCGCGACATGCAGCTGCATCACGGCCAGGCGGTCGAGATGGCGATGGACATCTACCGCACGACGCAGAACGACGGCGTGCGAGTGCTGGCCTACGACATCGCGACGACGCAGTCGGCGCAGAAGGGCGAGTTCTACGACTGGCTCGTGAAGTGGGGCCTGCCCCAGACCGGCGGTCCGCTGATGGCCTGGATGGATGCCGCGGACTCCTCTCACCAACACGGCGGCGGTGCGACGCGTCCGACCGACGCGGAGCTGATGACGCAGATGGGCATGGCGAGCGCCGCCGAGCTCGCCGCGATGCGGGCACAGTCCGGCACCGCGGCGGACTGCACGTTCCTCGGCCTCATGATCCGACACCACGAGGGCGCGCTGCCGATGGCGCAGGCATTGCTGCGGCTCGGACACGAGCCGCGTGCGCTCGCGGTCGCTCAGGGCGTCATCGCGACGCAGTCCGCCGAGATCGACCTGATGACCTCGCTGCGCGCCGGACTCGGCTGCACGGACTGACGCGGCCGCTCACGCGCAGGCGGGGCACGCCGTTGCCCGGCCGCGCTCCGAGCCTGCGTGCGTGTGAGCGCCGACCACCTCACCGGCGCACACCGTCCACGCGGTGCGCGTGAACCCGATCTCCTCGGGCGCGCCGGCGAACGGATCGCGATCGGCCACCGCGAGATCGGCGGCAGCGCCCGCGCGGATCCGTCCGACCGTGCCGTCGCCGATCAGCTCGTGCGAGCCGCTCGTGTATGCGGCCAGCGCCGCGCTCAGCGACAGCTCCTCGCCGGAACCGAGCGGCTCGGCATCCGCGACGCCGACTTCGCGGCGGGTGACGGCGACGCCGATCGCCGCCCACGGATCGGTGGTCGAGACCGGCCAGTCCGAGCCCATCGCCAGGGCGGCACCCGCGCGACGGAGGGAGCCGAACGGAAACTGCCATGCCGCGCGCACGGGCCCGAGCAGCGGCTCGGTGACCGTGCGCATCACCTCGTGCGGCAGGCCCAGAAGGC
>NZ_BADB01000008.1:0-3211 GCF_000333415.1 Microbacterium sp. B24
CGACCAGGTGCACCCCCGGCACGCCCGCGGCCCGAAGCCTGTCCCGCAGCGCCTCGATCAGACGGCGCCCCCAGCCCTGGCCCTGGAGTTCGGGAAGCAGATCGATGTGCAGGTGCGCGGGGTAGTGGCGCGCGAAGGGCTCCACACCGGGGCGACGTCCGTACGCGTAGGCGAGCACGGAATCCTGGCGGGTCGCCGCGTCGGCCGCCGGCTTCGGCCAGCGCTCCGCGAACCGCGGCCACCACTCGTGCTGGAACCACTCCTCGAACCCATCGGTGTCGTCGGTGGCGACGGCGTAGCCCGCGACCCGACCGTCGTCGGTCTCGACCACGACGGCCAGTTCGGGGTGGCGCGCGACGTAGGGCAGCACGAAGACGGCCGCCCAGATGTCGTCGTCGTCCAGGATGCCGGTGGCGTCGCTGCCCGTGTCGGCGGTGCGCAGGCAGATCTCGGCGAGGGCGGGCTCGTCGCCGGGGCGGAAAGAACGCAGATGGGCCACGGCGCGAGTCTAGGCCGCAGCATCCACGTGCTCGGCGGCATCCGCGTGCTCCGCCGCCGCCGTGATGCGGTTGGCCATCCCCCGGAAGATGAACCCGTGGAACGGCAGCACCGCCAGCCAGTACAACCGGCCCGACAGCCCCGACGGGAAGAAGACCGCGCGCTGGCGGTACACGGCGCCGCCGTCGGCGCCCGGCTCGCAGCCGAGGTCGAGCCACGCGAGACCCGGCACCTTCATCTCGGCACGCAGGCGCAGCAGTCGCTCCGGCTCGACCTTCTCGACACGCCAGAAGTCGATGACATCGCCGACGGCCACGCGGCTGCGATTGCGCCGTCCGCGCACGAGCCCCACGCCTCCGACGACCCGGTCCATCCAGCCGCGCAGCGCCCACAGCACGGGCGCGGAGTACCAGCCGTTCTCGCCGCCGATCCCTTCGATGACCTCCCAGAGCCGCGCGGGGCTCGCGGTCGTCGTCGCCGTGCGCACGTCGGTGAACACGGTGCGCCCCGACCACTCCGGGTCGGACGGCAGCGGATCCGATGGCACGCCGCTGACCTCGGCATCCTGCCAGCTCGTCTCCACGCTGTCGGCCGCGACGCGCCCCAGGGCCAGCGCGACGGCCCGGCGATAGGGCGTGAGGCCGCCCGCCGGCGGCGGGATGATGGCGTCGATGTCGTGGTCGTCCATGACGCACTCGTTCTGCAGCGAGGCGATGAGCGGGCGCGCGATCGAGCGCGGCACCGGTGTGACGACGTTCACCCAGTGCGATGCCAGTCCCGGCGTGAGCACCGGCAGGGGCGCGATCGGCCGCTGCGGCAGGCCCGCCTCGACCGCGTAGCCGTTCATCATCTGCCCGTAGCGCAGCACGTCGGGTCCGCCGATGTCGACGGCGCGGTTCACGTCGGCGGCGACGCGCGCGGCGCCCAGCAGGTAGTGCATGACGTCGCGGACGGCGATCGGCTGGATGAAATTGCGCACCCACTTGGGGGCGGGCATGTACGGCAGCACCTCGGTGAGGTGGCGGATCATCTCGAACGAGGCCGAACCCGACCCGATCACGACACCGGCCTGCAGCACGAGCGTGGGCACACCGCTGGCGAGGAACACCTCCCCCACCTCGACCCGGGAACGCAGATGCGGGCTCAGCGGCACGCCCTCCGGGTGCAGTCCGCCCAGGTACACCAGGCGAGCGACGGATGCCGCGGCAGCCGCCGTCGCAACGGCGCGCGCGGCGGCGAGATCGGCCTGCTCGAAACCGGCGCCAGCCGACATCGAGTGGATGAGGTAGTAGAGCACGTCGACGTCGGCGCAGGCCTGCGCGAGCGCCGGTTCGTCGACGGCCGAGCCGACCACGACGTCGACCTCGTCGCCCCAGGAGAACGCGCTCAGGCGTGCCGCGTCGCGCACGAGCACGCGCACGCGGTAACCGGCCGCGATCAGCCGCGGCACCAGCCGTCCCCCGATGTAGCCGGTCGCACCGAGCACGAGCGCACGCGGCGCCGTGCCGTCTGCGCGCGGCACGGCGCGCAGCTCTTCTTCCCGGCCGGTGGGGCTCGACAGCTCGCTCATGTCCGTCACGCTAGACGGCCGCTGCCCGCGGCGCATCCCCTTGCGCACGGGCTCTTCGCCCGCAAGGGCGAACGTCAGCGGCGGCCGGTGCCGAACAGTCCTCGGATCACCGAGTTGAGGATCGTCTGGGTCGACTTCGAGTTCAGCACCTGCTCGAGCGGCGACTTCTGCGACGAACGCGACGTGCGCGTCGTCCGCGTCGAGTCGCCGGTGGAGCGGAGGATCCGGTCGTACTCCTTCTGCCGCTCGCGCGCGGCGGCGGCATCCGCCTTCGCCTGCGCGGCCTGCTGCTTCTCCTGCTCCTTCGCCGCCTGCTCCTGCGCCTCGGCCCGCGTGGCCGCGGCGTCCGCCTCGGCGGCGGCGTTCATCTTCGCGGTGAGGATCTCGCGCGCCGACTCCCGGTCGATCGGCGTCCCGTAACGGGCCAGCAGCGGCGAGGCGTGCACGGCTCGTTCGATGTCGGGGTCGGGGGTCGGCGACATGAGGCCCTGCGGCGCGCGCAGTCGGGTCCAGGCGACCGGGGTCGGAGCGCCCTTCTCGTTCATGACGGTGACGATCGCCTCTCCGGTGCCGAGCTCCTGCAGCACCCGTTCGAGGTCGTAACCGCTCTTCGGATACGTGCCGACGGTCGCCCGCAGCGCCTTGGCGTCGTCGGGCGTGAAGGCACGGAGGGCATGCTGCACGCGTGAGCCCAGCTGGCCGAGCACGTCGGAGGGAACGTCCTTCGGCGTCTGCGTGACGAAGAACACGCCGACGCCCTTGGAGCGGATGAGGCGGACGGTCTGGGTGATGGCGGACAGGAACGACTTCGACGCATCGCGAAACAGCAGGTGGGCCTCGTCGAAGAAGAACACGAGCTTCGGTGTGTCGAGATCCCCCACCTCCGGGAGGATCTCGAACAGCTCCGCCAGCAGGTACATGAGAAACGTCGAGAACAGGGCCGGCTTGTCGGCGACGCCCGGAACCTCCAGCAGCGAGATCACGCCGCGCCCGTCGGCGGCAGTACGCAGGAAGTCGCGCACGTCGAACTCCGGCTCGCCGAAGAAGACGTCGGCCCCGTCGTCGGCGAAAGTGATGAGCTTGCGCAGGATCACGCCGGCGGTCGCCGACGACAGTCCGCCGAGCGCCTTCAGCTCGTCCTTG
>NZ_BADB01000007.1:0-1193 GCF_000333415.1 Microbacterium sp. B24
GGCGGCAGTCGGGCGACTGGGTGCGGGAGTCCTGATGCCGCGGGTCCGATACTTCGCCGCCGCCGTGGAGTTCGCCGGGCGTGCCGAGGAGGTGCGAGCCGAGACCGATCTCGACGACCTGCGCGCCGCCTGGGCGCGGGAGTACCCGGCGCTCGGACGCATCCTTCCCCGCTGCGCCGTGCTCGTCGACGGACGACGCACCGACACGTCGACAGTGTTGGGCGACGACACCCTGGTCGACGTGCTCCCGCCGTTCGCCGGCGGGTGAGCCTCAGCCGCCGATGCCCTTCCAGGCGGCGGCGCCGTCGGCCGTGAGCTGACGCTTCCATACCGGCAGTTCACGCTTGATCGCCTCGATGATGGCGCGGCACACCTCGAACGCCTCGGCGCGGTGAGGGGTGGACACCGCGATGACGACGGCGGCTTCGCCGACCTCTACACGTCCGACGCGATGGCTCACAGCGACGGTCGCACGCGTGTCGCCGATGGCGGTCAGCGCGATGTCGTGCAGCGTCGCCTCGGCATCCGGGTGCGAGGAGTATTCCAGCGCGACGACGGCCGTGTCGGCATCGGGGTCGTGATCGCGGACCGTGCCGATGAAGCTCGTGACAGCCCCCGCGCGGGGGTCGTCGACGGCGGCGAGGTGCGCGGCGGCATCCAGCGGTTCGTCGGTGATGCGGGCGATGCGAACGGCAGTCATCAGTGATCTCCTCCGTCGAGCTGATGCACCACGTGAGCGGCGACCGACAGGATGACGGGCATCCCGGAGGCCACGGCCGCAGGCGATCCGGGCAGGTTGACGATCAGGGCGCGCGCCGCGACCCCGGCACGACCGCGGGAGAGCATGCCGGCCGGCTTCTCGGCGACGCCGCGCCGGCGCAGCTCCTCGGAGATGCCGTCGATCGTGCGTTCGATGACGCGATCGGTGCCCTCGGGGGTCTCATCGCGGGCGGCGACACCGGTGCCCCCGGTGGTGACGATGAGACGCGCGCCGTCGTCGAGCGCGGCGCGCAGCGCCGTCTCGACGCTGTCGGCGCCGTCGGCGACGACCCGGGCGTCGGAGCATTCCCACCCCGCCTCGCGCAGCGCCGTGACGGCCAGCGGGCCCGCCGTGTCGGCACGCGCACCCGCAGCCGACCGATCCGAGACGGTGATCACGACGGCGAGGCTGCCCACGCCCCCACCCTACGCCC
>NZ_BADB01000006.1:0-1026 GCF_000333415.1 Microbacterium sp. B24
AAGGCCGACGTCATCACTGAGGCTTTCAACGGGATGGCCGGTGTGGAGGAGTGAAGAACCAGCTGCAGTATCTCGAGCCGCTGTTCTCCGCCCTCACGATCGCCACCTACATCGCCGTCGGCATCGCCGTGCTGATGCTGATCGCGGCCGTGCTCTTGATCGCGACCACCATCCGGCTGTCCGCGTACGCGCGACGGCGGGAGGTGGGCATCATGCGACTGGTCGGCGCCTCGAACCGCTTCATCCAGACGCCGTTCGTGCTCGAAGGCGTCTTCGCGGCGTTCATCGGATCGCTCATGGCGGGCGCCGCGATCGTCGTGGGTGTGCACTTCGGTGTGGGGGAGTACCTGAAGGGCCGCGTGAGCTTCATCACCGATTGGATCGACATGGGGGATGCCGCCATCGTCATCCCGGTCATCATCGTCATCGGCCTGGTGCTGGCGGCGTTGTCGGCGAGCTTCGCGATCCGTCGGTGGCTGCGGGCGTGAGATAGACTGACGGGCTGCCGTGTCCGCGGCATCCCGTCGTTCGTCGGCGGAACAACGCCATCCACCACAGAGGATCAACCATGCCCAGGGAACGCGGGGAGAAGGTCGTCGCGACCAACCGTCGCGCGCACCACGACTACACCATCGAGAAGACGTACGAAGCGGGCCTCGTGCTCACGGGTACCGAGGTGAAGTCTTTGCGTCAGGGCCGGGCCAACCTGTCGGACGGATACGCCTACATCGACGGGGGCCAGGCCTACCTCGATGCCGTGCACATCCCGGAGTACTCGCAGGGGCACTGGACCAATCACGCCTCCAAGCGCACACGCAAGCTGCTGCTGCACAAGGACGAGATCGTCAAGCTGTCGCACGCCGTCAGCGCCGGCGGGTACACGTTGGTTCCGTTGAAGCTCTACTTCTCCGACGGGCGGGCGAAGGTCGAGATCGCGATCGCCAAGGGCAAGCGCGAGTACGAGAAGCGGCAGACGATCCGCGAGCGCGAAGGACTCTAGAGGATCCCCGGGACCGAGCTCGAATC
>NZ_BADB01000005.1:0-1721 GCF_000333415.1 Microbacterium sp. B24
GGCGCGGGGCGCTGCATGCCCGGTCGCGGCGACGCGTCCGCCGCCCGGTCGGCAGGCGTCGTGGCTGCAGGCGCGGACGCTTGCCGGGCGTGTGAGGGGCGGGGATGCCGCGGCATCCGGCGCCGTCGAAGCGGTCGGCGGGGCGGGGACGGGCTCGACGGGAGCTTCCGCGATCTCGCGCTGCAGTTCGAGCACCGCGGTCAGTGCGGCCGTTGCTGCCGCGCCGCGTTCCATCTGCGGTTGCAGCGAGGGCAGCGATGACGTGTCGCCGTAGCCGCCGTGGCGGTCGTCGCGCACCATCACACCGCCGCGCAGCTCGATGACGCGGCGCTTCATCTGATCGACGAAGCCGGCCTCGTGGGTGGCCATGACCACCGTCGTGCCACCGGCGTTGATGCGGGCGAGCAGCTGCATGATGTCGATGGAGGTCGCCGGGTCGAGGTTTCCGGTGGGCTCGTCGGCGAGCAGGATCTGCGGCCGGTTGACGATCGCCCGCGCGATCGCGACGCGCTGCTGCTCGCCACCCGACAGCTCGTGCGGCAGGCGCTTCTGCTTTCCGTCCAAGCCGACGAGAGCGAGCGCTTCGGGCACGGCCTGCTGGATGAAGGCGCGGGATGCGCCGATGACCTGCAGCGTGAAGGCGACGTTCTGGAACACCGTCTTGTTGGGCAACAGACGGAAGTCCTGGAAGACCGACCCGATGTGCCGACGGAAGTACGGAACCTTGCGTGTCGAGAGGGTCTTGAGGTCGCGACCGAGCACGACGACGCGCCCCTCGCTGGGACCGTCCTCCCTCAGGATCAGGCGCAGACAGGAGGACTTTCCCGAGCCGGAGGCGCCCACGAGGAAGACGAACTCCCCGCGCTGCACCTCGAAGTCGACGTCGCTCAGCGCCGGCTTGCTGGTCCCTCGGTACTTCTTGGTGACGTGCTCGAACCGGATCATGACTCGATGAGCCTACGTCGCCCCTCTGCGGATGCCGGGTGCGACACTCGCCGCGTGTCGACTGCACTCCCGATAGCGTGGCCGGGTGCGCATACTCGATCGCCGGCATCGGCGAGAGCGCGACCGCGCGGCGATACCCGGGCCGCATCGCGTCCCCGGCGCTGATCGCTCCGCCGGCGACCCGGCTGTGCGGATCGCCATCCGACGCCGCGGCCATCGGCGCCGCCCGCACCGAGCCCGAGGTGGTTTCCGCGCTCGTCGCGCTGGGCGAGGACACCGCAACCACCGACGCCGACGTCGTCGAGCAGTTCCGGCGGCATCCGCGTGGTTCCACGACATTCCGGCCGATGCGGCCGAGCGCATCCGCTCGGCGTCTCTTCCACCCACGACGATCGTCGCCGGCGACGCCGACCTGCTCACCGGCGTTCGACCGGTTGCCGACGACGCCGCAGCACTCGGAGCCGACCTCGTCTGGCTCGCCGCCTGCGGGCACTACCCCTGGGTCAAACAGCCCACCGCGTTCCGCGACGCCATCACGGGATGGCTGGGCCGCGACTGATCAGTCGTCGTCGTCCTTGCGCTTGCGCCACCGGATGCCGGCGGCGATGAGGCCGTCGAGGTCGCCATCGAAGACGACGGCGGGGTTGCCGACCTCGTAGCCGGTGCGGAGATCCTTGACGAGCTGCTGGCCGTAGAGGAAGTAGGAACGCATCTGGTCGCCCCAGCTGGCCGTGATGGTACCGGCGAGCTCCTTTTCTTCGCGGCTCCTCTCGCGC
>NZ_BADB01000004.1:0-1502 GCF_000333415.1 Microbacterium sp. B24
ATTCGAGCTCGGTCCCGGGGATCCTCTAGAGTCAGGAAGCTGAGACGATCGAATCGGTCGTCGAGCCCTATCTCGTGCGCATCGGCTTTCTCGGGCGCACGCCGCGGGGACGGGTGGCCACGCCCGAGGCCTACGCGCACCTGCGCGTGCCCAGGCCGGACGGGGCGCTCAGATTCGATGACCTATAATCACTGAAGGCTTCCTGCCGCCCTCTTCAGCGTCGATCCGGCGCACTCCCGAAAGGTGTATCCGCATGGATTGGATTCTGCTCGTCGCGATGGTGGCGCTGCTCGGCTTCATGTTCTGGAGCTCCCGCAAGCGCGCCGCCAAGATGAAGGCGGAGCAGGAAGCCAAGGCGCGAGCGATGCTCCCCGGCGTCAAGGTCCTGCTGCAGGGCGGCCTGTACGGCGTGCTCGTCTCCTACGACGGTGAGGACCTGTCGAAGGCGGCGACCGTCGAACTCGCCCCGGGCGTCGCGGTCGAGGTCCACAGCCAGGCCATCCTGCGCGTCGTCGACGAGGAAGACGGCACCGTCACCGAGGACGAGTTCATCGAAGCCGAGGCCGACCAGGCCGAGTACGAGGGCGACGTCGCGAACGGCATCATCTCGTCGGTGAGCGACGACCGCGCCGCCGCGGCCGGCGAGCAGAAGGCCGAGCCCGGCGACGCCAAGCCGCACGCCTGACCTCGCTCCACGTTCTCGAAGAAAGCTGACCCTCCGTGGCCACACCCACCCCGGTGCGCCGTGCCTGGCGCGCACTGACCGGACTCCTCGTCATCACGGCACTGCTGTTCGGAGTGAATGCCCTCGGCGTCTACGTCTTCGGCAAGAGCTCCTGGACGCCTGAGCTCGCGCTCGACCTGCAGGGCGGCACCCAGATCATCCTCGAGGCGAAGACGCCCGACGGCGCCGCACCGACGACCGACCAGATGAACCAGGCCGCGGCCATCATCCGTCAGCGCGTCGATGCGTCGGGTGTCGGCGAAGCCGACATCACGACCCAGGCCGGCAACCAGATCGTGGTTCAGATCCCGGGGCAGGCCGATGAGGAGACGCGCAAGCGCATCGAGTCATCCGCGCAGATGCAGCTGCGAGCCGTGCTCGCCACGACAGCGGCGAGCACGTCGTTCGTCGGCCAGGACGGCAACTCCACGCCGTACCCGACGCCCGACCCGTCTCTGGCCGCCACACCCACGGCATCGCCCACCAACGGCAGCGACCTCAGCTGGATCACCCCCGCGCTGCAGGCGAAGTTCCTCGCCTACGACTGCACGAACAAGGACAACGACCCGGCGAACAGTCCCGCAGATCAGCCGCTGATCGCGTGCGACCCGACGGGCACGGCGAAGTACCTTCTCGGTCCCGTCGAGCTCGACGGCTCGTCCATCAGCGATGCCACGAGCGGCATGAACACTCAGAACGGTCAGTGGGTCGTCAACATCGTGTTCGACGATCAGGGCACAAAGATCGACTCTAGAGGATCCCCGGGACCGAGCTCAAT
>NZ_BADB01000003.1:0-4560 GCF_000333415.1 Microbacterium sp. B24
ATTCGAGCTCGGTCCCGGGGATCCTCTAGAGTCCTGCACGATGCCGGTGACGATGCCCATCGCGAAGTTGATCAGGAAGATCTTCCCGAAGAAGCGCGTCAGGTGCAGCCACTTCACGTCACCGGTGCGGTGCCACACCGTCTGGAAGATGGCGACGAACAGCGACATGCCGAGCGTGAGCGGCACGAAGATGAAGTGGTACAGGGTCGTGAGGCCGAACTGCCAGCGTGCCAGCAGTAGCGGGTCCAGGAAGTCCATCGTCATCCTTCCGAGGGCGGGAGTCTTCTTCGAGACTGAAGCTACACAGGGATTTCCCAGCCGCAGGCGCCCTGGGCCGTGAAAAAGAAAGGCGTTCTGATCAGGCCGTGGCGCCGGCGAACATCAGCTGGACGACGCACTCGCGCGGGTCGCACGAGGGGCGCATGTCGTCAACGGCGAGCGGCCCACCGGCGGCGCTGAGCACGCTCTGCATGAGCCCCAGGTGCACGCGGCAGAGCACTTCGCGATGCTCGGCCTGCGAAGACGCGTGTGCGCAGGGGGTGAGGTCGACCGTGAGCTCGCGCTCATCGACGAGGGGATCGAAGCCGGCGTCGATCAGGTCTTCCACGAGGGCGTCGACCTGGTGGAGGGCTTCGGTGTCCAGCTCGGGGGTGGCCCCCGGCAGCACGCGACGCATCAGATCGCCCCGCTCTGCGGCGGCGCGCACCTTGCGGCGCTGGATGGGGCTGGAGGCGAGGATGCCGTCGGCCGCACTGTAGAGGACTCGGGGGCGGCCGCGAGTGGTGCGGTGCTCCGCCGCCGACACGACGTAGCCCTCGTCGATCAGGCGCTGCAGATGCTCGCGCACGGTGTTCGGGTGCAGGCCCGTCGCCTCGACGATCTCGGTGATCGTGCGACGCGGCTGCTCCTGGACGAGGTGCAGGATCTCGACACGTGAATAGCTGGAAATGGCGCTGTACCCAACCGGGCGACCTGTGGTCATACCTCACATTATTCACGGTGTCGCTCGTGTGCGCCACCCCCGATCTGCGGGGGGTTTCTTCCGGCGGGGCGGAAGGCGGTCCGATGGGTGGAAACGCGGGCGTCGGCATCCGTTCACCTGCCGTCGATGCGGCGTTCTCCCGCACCCGCCAACGTCGGCAGAGTTGCCGTCGCGGCGGCCCCGCCGACCCTCTCATCGAGCGTTCGTCTCGAGTCTGGAGCCGACTTGTCCTCCTCGTCTTCGCGTCTGCGCCTGATCGCGCTGCTGACCGCCGGACTCGCCTGTCTGTCGGCGGGCATCGCCGTCGCCCTCCCCGCTGCCGCCGTGCCGACGTCCGCGGGGGTCGTGATCAACGAGATCGAGTCCGACGACGGCAAGAACCCCGACTGGATCGAACTGGTCAACACCTCGAGCGCCCCGGTGGACATCTCCGGCTGGATCCTCAAGGACGACGACGACAGCCGCACCGATGCGGTTCCGGCGGGAACCACGCTCGCGCCCGGCGCCTTCTACGTGTTCACCGCCCCGGCGATGTCGTTCGGCCTCGGCAAAGCAGATGCGGCACGTCTGTTCCGTCCCGATGGCACGACACTCGTCGACTCGTACACGTGGACGGCTCACGCGACGGTGACCTACGGCCGGTGCCCGGACGGCGTCGGTGGGTTCTCACAGACCACGACGGCGACGCGGGGCGCATCCAATGCCTGCGGCGCGGCGACCCCGACTCCCACCCCGACCCCCTCGCCGACGAGCGCGGTGCCGCCGTCCGGCGCCGTGGTCGTGAACGAGGTCGAGTCCAACGGCGGTGACCCCGACGACTGGTTCGAGCTCTTCAACACGACGAACGCCGCGATCGACCTCACCGGCTACGAGGTGCGCGATGACGGCGACGCCTCGGACCACCGCTATGACCTGCCGTCGGGCTCGATCCTGCCCGCGCGGGGCTTCCTGGTCGTGCAGAAGAGCGTCGGCTCCGCCCCCGGGTTCCCGTTCGGGCTCGGCAGTGCCGACAAGGTGCGCCTGTTCGCGCCGGATCGCACGACGCTCGTCGCCGAGGCGGCATGGGCGGCTCACGCTGCGACGACGCTCGGTCGCTGCCCCGACGGCACCGGCGAGCTGCGGGAGACGGCCGCGGCGACCAAGGGGGCGGCCAACGCGTGCGGTGTGCCCGTGGCGATCAACGAGGTCGAGTCCAACGGCGGCAGCCCCGATGACTGGATCGAGCTCGTCAACCGCTCCAACGCCGAGATCTCGGTCGCGGGCCTGGTCGTCACCGACTCCGAGATCACGAAGAACCGCTACACGATCCCGTCGGGCACGACGATTGCGGCCAAGGGCCACCTCGTCCTCGAGAAGGCGGCGTTCGGTTTCGGTCTGGGCGGGGCCGACGCGGTCCACCTCTTCGACAGCGACGGTGTCACCGAACTCGATGCGACATCGTGGACCGCACACGCCGCCACCACCTGGGGGCGCTGCCCCGACGCCACGGGCTCGTTCGGTGAGACCGTGGAATCCACCCCGGGCTCTGTGAACGCCTGCACCGCAGATGCACCCACCGCCGAGGTGTGGCCGGGCGGTGCGAGCGTGCGGGTGCTCGATGCCAAGAACGAGTACCCCGACGCGAACCTCAGCGGGCTCGATGTCGCGGACGGCGCACTGTGGGCGGTGGAGAACGGCCGCGGCCGGCTTCACCGCATCGTCCCGCAGGGCGATGGGTGGGTGCAGGCCGCGGGCTGGGCCGACGGCAAGGCGCTGCACTACCCGAACGGGTCGGGACGGGTGGATGCCGAGGCGGTCACCGCGGTCGGCGACGCCGTGTACGTGGGCAGCGAACGCGACAACGACAACAACAAGGTCAGCCGCCCCGCGGTGCTGCGCTATCAGCCCTCGACGTCGGCGAGCGAGCTCGTCGCGACGGCCGAGTGGAACCTCGCCGCCGATCTGCCGGGACTCGGAGCCAACGCGGGCATCGAGGGTTGACCTGGAATTCGGACGCATGCTGACCGCTCGCGGGTTCGTCGATGCGACAACGGCGCCGCCGTACGTCCCGACGCGCTACCCCCGCCACGGTGACGGGTCTGTCTTTCGTCGGCGTCGAGGGGACGGCGGCGGTCTATGCCTATGCCCTGGCNGCCGACGGCGGATTCTCACGCATCGCCACGATCCCCTCGCCGTTCCCGATCGTCGCGGAGGTGCAGTTCTCCGACGATCGCCTCTGGATCGTCTGCGACGACGCGTGCGACGGCCGCATCGCGACCTTCGAGATCACCCCGCCGTCTGCCGGCACGGCGGGCGGCACATTCCGCCAGACGCATCTGTACGCACGCCCGGCGCAGACCGCGAACGTCGCGAACGAAGGGTTCGCCATCGGTGATACTTGCGTCGACGGCGTCGCGGAGACCTTCTACGCCGACGATGCGCGTACCGACGGCTTCTCGCTGCGCAGCGGCACGATCGCCTGCACCGCCGGCTCTTCCACGCCCACACCGCAGCCGACCCCGCAGCCGACCCCGACCGTCACACCGACATCCGCTCCCACGCCGCTGCCGTCGCCGACCCTCGCCCTGACCGCCGGCGCGACGACGCCCGTCCCTCCCGCCGCATCCGCGCTGACCGGTGCGAACCGGGGCGGGCTGAGTGGTCCGGCGTCCGCGCTGCCCGGCCAGACGGTCACGATCACCGTTCCGGCGGCGCTGCCCGGCCAGACGGTAGACATCTGGATGTTCTCGACCCCCGTCCACCTCGGTGCGGCGACCGTCACGGCGGCGCACACGGTGTCGGCGGCCCTGCCGCTGACGGCGTCGGCGGGTGTCCACCGCCTGGTCGTGACCGATGCCGCCGGAGCAGTACTCGGCTGGACGGAGATCACGGTGAACGCATCCGCGCTGGCGAGCACGGGCTCCGACGCGCAGTCGCTTCCGACGCTCGTCACGTTCGCGCTGATCGCGCTGCTCGCGGGTCTCGGCGCGCTGCACAGGCGCAGCCGCCGGCGACGAGTCGGGGAGATCTCTCCCGCGGCGCTCAGCGATGGCCAAGGTGTGTCGCCCTAGAGTCGGTGCATGCAGATCTGGCAGTTGCCGATCATCGATGGCGCTGTCCCGATCATCGTCTACACGATCGCGGGAGCGTTCCTCCTGGTCGTGCTCGTGCGCCGCTGGAACAGGCGCAGCATCCTGTGGGCCGCGGGCGGCGCGATCGTCGGGGCCGGGCTCGGCGTGGCGCTCGTGCACATCGTCGACCGGATGCAGCTGTTCGGGACGGCGCCTCTGCCGGTCTTCGTCGTGCAGTGGGCCGCCGGCGCCCTGGCCGCCTCGGGAGGGGCCCTCGCCGCGATGGTCGGCGCGCGGTGGTGGCGGCGGATCGTTTCCGCCCTCGCCGTGGTGGCGTTCCTGCTCGCCGCGACGATCGGCATCAACGCCGGCTTCGGCCTGAACCCCACCTTGGCGACGCTGTTCGGCGTATCAGGCTACGACCGGCTCGATCTGCCCGATGTCCGGCCCGACCTCCGGGGGTTCCGAACCGTTCCGCTGGCTCAATCCTTCGTGCCGCCTGCCGGGATGCCGGCCAAGGGGTCGCGC
>NZ_BADB01000002.1:0-1101 GCF_000333415.1 Microbacterium sp. B24
ATTCGAGCTCGGTCCCGGGGATCCTCTAGAGTCGGTCATCGGGTCCGGGCAGGGGCTGCGGACCCTCCTTGACCGTCTTGACGATGAGGCCGAACTCGACGACCGCGAGGATCGCGTAGATCGCGGTGAAGGCGATCAGCGAGATCAGGACGGTCCAGCCGGGCACGTTCGGCGAGACGCCGTCCTGCGTGAGCATGAGACCGAACACGATCCAGGGCTGACGTCCCATCTCGGTGAAGATCCAGCCGACGAGGATGCCGAGCAGGGCCAGCGGCGCCTGCCAGACGGCGAGCCGCCACATCCAGCCGGCGACCGGGCGCTTCGCGTTCTTGCGGGTGACCCAGAGGCCCGCCACCGCGATCGCGGTGGACAGCAGGCCGAAGCCCATCATCCAGCGGAAGGCCCAGTAGGTGACCCACAGGACGGGCGCGAAGTTGCCGCCGACCTGATCGGCGAACTGCGGGAACATCTGCGTCGTGTACAGCTGGTTGAGGTCGTTGATGCCCTCGACGCAGCCGTTGAAGTCGTGGGTCGACAGGAACGCGAGCACGTACGGCACGCGCAGCGACCACACTTCACCGGTGCCGTCGGGGGTGCCGATCGAGAAGATCGAGAAGGAAGCATTGGCCCCGCACGCCGAGTTGAACATCGCCTCGGCGGCGGCCATCTTCATCGGCTGCGTCTGGACCATCACGAGTCCCAGCTGGTCGCCGGACAGGAACACCGCGACGAAACCGATGATCATCGCCCAGAGGCCGAACTTCAGCGCCGGGCGCAGCATCTCGATGTTCTGCTTGCGGGCGAGGTGCCAGGCGGATGCCGCGATCACGACACCGGCGGAGAACATGATCGCCGCGGAGATGGTGTGCGGGAACTGCGTCAGTGCGACCGGGTTGGTCAGCACCTGCCAGAAGTCGGCCATTTCGGCGCGGTGACCCGCGGCCGACATCTGGTAGCCCTTCGGGTTCTGCATGAAGGCGGTGGCCGCGAGGATGAAGTACGCCGACAGCCAGGTGCCGACGACCGTCATCCAGATGGTGAGCAGGTGGATGCGCCGGGGGACTTGTTCCACCCGAAGATCCACAGACCGATGAACGTGGC
>NZ_BADB01000001.1:0-4089 GCF_000333415.1 Microbacterium sp. B24
GATAGAGACGTTCGCGGGCGTCGCGCGGGATACCGGCGCGCTCTTCCCGCGCGAACCCCTCCTGTGCCTGGGCGCGCGTCGGGTGGGCCTGGATGGAGAGCGAGGATGCCGCGGCGAGAAGCTTGAGCAGGAACGGCAGAGCCGGACGTCCGGCGTCGGCGAGGGCCACGTCGAGCGTGCGTCCATCGGGCGTCCGGGAGGGGCAGCCCGGGTGGTCGCCGTACCAGATCTCGGCCTCGGGAGCCCCCGTCGGCTGGCGTCCTTCGAGGGCGGGAATGAGGGTCGGGGAACCCCAGGAGTAGTCGCGAGGATCGTTGGAGATCGGCGTCAGCATGCCCCCAGCCTAGGACCGCCGTCGCGCTACTCTGATCTCACCATGGCCGTCCACACGAAGCATCCGGTCGCGGCGCCGCCGACCGCGCCGATCCGCGCGACGTCGGGCCACCTGCTGCTGCGGGGGTGGTGCATCTTCGTCCTCGCCGCGGCCCTCGCCGGGTCCGCGTGGCCGCTGGCGCTCGGCATCCCCGCCACCGCCGTCGCGGTCGTCGCCGCCGGGGTCGTCTCGGCGTCGGTGTGGGCGCTCTCGCGTCCCCCGGTGCAGTGGCGTCGACTGCCGTGGTTCGCTCTCGCCTATGTCCTGTGGGCGGTGTGCTCGCTGCTGTGGACGACGCATCTCGCGGCGACGGCCGCGACGCTCGTCCTCCTGCTGGTGACGACGATTCAGGCCCTCTTCGTCGGAGCGGTGCTGACGTGGCGTGAGCTGGTGCGCGCGATGGCCTCGGCGCTCAAGTGGGTGCTCGGGTTGTCGCTGCTGTTCGAGCTCTGGGTGTCGCTCGTCTGGCACGGCGTACTGCTTCCGGGCTTCGCACGGCCCGACGGCGTGGTCGCCGACGGGGCCGTCGTCTGGTCACGCGATCAGCTGATGAGCGGTGGGCGCATCCAGGGCATCGTCGGGGATGCCACGGCGCTGGCCTTTCTTGCACTGCTGGGCATGGGCGTCTTCGCCGTCCGCTTCGCTTCGCGTGCGCCACGGCGCACGCTGCTGGTCGGGTGGTTCGCGCTGTCGGCCTTGCTCTTCTTCCGTGCGGGGTCGGCCCTCGGCTGGCTCGGAGCGGCGGCGGTCGTCCTCGTGCTCGCGACGGTGCTGGTGATGCGCACCACGAAGCGCGCCGGCGAGCGCACCCGGTATTACGTCGTCTACGCCGCGATCGCCGCGGCCGGCATTCTGGCCGTCTGGCTCGGGCGCGGTCAGATCTTCTCGTTCCTCGGGCGGAGCACCGACCTCGACGGGCGCGAAGGGACGTGGGCCCTGATCGCGGCGAAGGCGCTCGAGCGTCCGGTGCAAGGGTGGGGTTTCGCAACGCCGTGGCCGCCGCTGGACGCGGCATCCGCGCCCTGGGTCCCCGGCATCGACTCTGCCCTCACGCAGGCCCACAGCGTGTGGCTCGACGTCCTCCTCCAGCTCGGGATCGTCGGGATGGCGCTGCTCGCCCTGACCTTCTTCGCCTACGTGTGGCGCTCCTGGTTCTTCGCCGTCGACCGCCCCCGCTGGGACCTCGTCGCCGACCGGCCCTACTCCCCCGTGACGCTCGTGCCGACGCTGACCGGCGCCGTGCTGCTCGTGCAGGGTGTGGCCGATTCCGGTCCGATCGTCGCCGGCGGATGGATGCTGATCGTGCTGCTCGCGTTCAAGATCAAGCAGGCACCGCTGCTCGGACGCGGAGCCTCGGAAGAGCGGCTGGTCGGCGAGCAGGGCGAGACGGAGCGCGTGCCGCGCTGAGTGCGCGGGCGAAGGGCACGCTCAGTCCTTGATGAAGCTCAGCCCTACCAGAAGGCTCTCGTCGACGATGGCGCCGTCGGACGGAGCCTGCACCCACGTGTCGATGGTGCCGTCATTGACGTTGATCTCAGAGAGGCGGACGGGATTATCCGTGTTCGAGTGCATCGTCTGCAGGAGGTAGGCGACGGTGTTTCCCATGGCGGTCTTCACGGTACGGGAAGCGGCTCCGCCGGTATGGCCGCTCGTAACGACTTTCACGTTTCCGTAGGGCGCGACGAGGTGGTCATAGATGTACTGCGGCGAGGCGTCTCCGTACTCCCATCTCGGCGCTGAGCGACCGGCACCGTCGATCAGCGCGCTGCCGTCAAGGAACGAGTGGGTCTGAATGATGACGTTCGCCGTGGGGTGCGTCGAAATGACGCCCTGTGCCCACGTGATCACAGAAAGACGCGGCCACAGTTCGAGGTTCATCACTAGCCATGTCGCACCCTCAGCACGGAATAACGAGTACGTGTTGTCCACTTTGCCCGACTCGAAGACGCCGGCGAGGGCCGTGTAATCGGTGGGCTTCCAGTAACTGTTGAATACGCTCGTGTCCCGTTGAAGTGCGTATGTGTTGCCGGGATCGCGGGCTGACCCCCCGACACCGGTAGCCTGCGTGTCGTGATTGCCGATGCTCAATGCGTACGGGATCCCCGCATCGTCGAGCGGACGGAATGCCGCCCGGGCGATCTGATACTGAGCGTGGTCAGGGGTATCCCAGTTGACGACATCCCCGGTGTGCAGAACGAACCTGAGGTCCAGTGCGCGCCGATTGTCGACCAGCCAACGCGAGCGGTCAACGAAATCCGTACCACGGAAGGGAAAGACTTCCTGTTGAGTGTCGGGGTACGTGACGAGCCCGAAGATGCCGTCGCCGTCACCGCCGACGGATGCCGACGCCTCGGCGACCGAAGTCATCAGGCCGCTACTCAACGTACTCGAACCACCCACCAGCGTGACGCTTGCGGGGGCCAGTCTCCTCAACTCGAGACGGAGCGCTGGCGAGGGCCGATCGGGATCGGAAAGGAGCAGCGGCGCTCCAATCGCACCAGCGACCGCTCCCCCGGACAGGGCGTCGGGAAACTTCTGACCGCTCGCGAGATACACCGCCGGCGCGCCGTCGCCGAATGCCCGCTGGCTGACAATCAAGGAAGTAGCGTATCGATCGACGCCACCCCACCGTTCTGCCACGAGCCCCGACACCGCTTCAGCATCACGCATCGTGCGATCCGAAATGGTCGCCGAACTCCCCAACACGATAAGGCGGTGCGGAGCGAGGGAGCGTAATGCAGATGCCACCGATGCGGGTAACGACTCATTGGAAGTCAACAGAATCGGTCCGCCCAGCCGGGCTGCGGCCGCGGCCCCCGACAGCGCATCCGGGAAGGACACCCCGCTCGCAAGGAATACGACGGGAGCGGTGGTGGGGTACGCCACACGGCTGGCGCGAGCAGCCGTATCGTAGCGGTCGACGCCGTCAAGCCGTATCACTGCGGCACCCAGCGTACGAACCGCGCGCTCCACGGAGTCACCGATCGTCGCCGCACCGCCGAGGATATAGATCGTCGCCGGGCGCAGACGGCTCAGCTCGGTCGCTACCGTGGAAGTCAAGACGTCGGGCGGCGTCAGCAGCACCGGTCCATGCATCGCTGCGGCAGAGGCCGCGGCGCCGGTTGCATCCGGGAAGTCGGCTCCGCTTGCTAGGAAAGCGGCAGGAGCGCCGGCTGGGTATGCTGCTCGACTGATCGCGACGGCCGTCTCGTAGCGGTCACCGCCCCCGATGCGGACCACGACAGGAGCCGAGGGGGTCACGGCGAACGACGTGCTCTCGGTCGCGCCCACTAGCAGAAGCGCCGCGACGGTCGCGGCAATCAAGACACGTGCGAACCTCACGCAGACCCCCCGATCAGCTCTCGCGCTCGGTGCAGACCGACACGATCACGGCCACAGTAGCACCGCCCGCTTCAGGCGAGGGCGAGTCGGCGGGTTAGACTTCTCGCGCTATGGCCTCCACTTCTGCGCGCCCCGACGCGGCCTCGAACGAGACGTTCACGCCCGCCAGCGCGACGATCGCGATCGTCACCTACAACCGTTCCATCCTTCTGACGAAGCTGCTCGAGAGCATCACCGCGATGGATCCGAAGCCGGGCCACGTGGTCATCGTCGACAACGCGTCGACCGATGACACCACCGCGGTCGTCGAGTCTTTCCGCGAGCGGCTGGGTGCCGAGCTGACTCTAGAGGATCCCCGGGACCGAGCTCAATTC